>JBKPOB010000158.1:0-26209 GCA_046732875.1 Verrucomicrobiota bacterium
AGGAAACCGTCGGCGAGCATTGCGTAATCGACGGCCTCGAGGAAGCGACTCATGACCAGATGCTCGAAGCGCGCCGAGAAGAACTCGAACAAGAGGGAGAAATTCTTTGAGTCCAGTTTCCGCCGAAGCCGCCACCGACGCGGTCGCGGCCAAAAGACCTAATTTGCATCGGGGCTCAGGGCGTGTTGAGCGCCTTCTCACGCGTTTTCATCAAATCAGAGATTTCACCAACAGTCTCTGCGCGGGCCTCGAGCCAGAAGATTATGTCGTCCAGTCGATGCCCGACGTGAGCCCGACAAAATGGCACCTTGCCCATACCACATGGTTTTTCGAAACGTTTATCCTCAAGAAATTCAGTCCCGGCTATCGCTCCGAAATTCCGCAGTACGCCTATCTGTTTAATTCGTACTACAATGCCGCTGGTGACATGCACCGGCGCGACCTACGCGGATTAATTTCGCGTCCGACGGTGATGGAAGCACAGCGTTATCGCATCTCGATCGATTCGCATATCGATAATCTGCTTTCCGGCGCGGACGAAAAACTGCTCGATCAAATCGAACCGATCCTCGTTCTCGGGATTCATCATGAGCAACAACACCAGGAATTGCTGGTCACCGATATCAAGCACGTGTTCGCGCAGAATCCGCTTTATCCGGTTTTTCGTGACGTGGCATTGGCTTCCAGCCAGTCAATCGGCAAGATGCCGATTCCACGGGTACAATTCACGGATTTCGAAGAAACGGTTGTCGAGGTCGGCCACGACGGCCGCGGATTCGCTTATGACAACGAAGCACCGCGGCATCGAGCACTTGTTCCCGCGTTTTCGCTTGCTTCACGGCCGGTAACAAACGGCGAGTACATGGCGTTCATCGAAGACAATGGTTACAGACGTCCGGAATTCTGGTTGTCCCTCGGATGGATGACTGTGAACGAACAGCGCTGGCAGGCGCCGCTTTACTGGACGAAACACGACAGCGCTTGGTGGAACTTTACGCTTTCGGGGTTTCGTCCGGTCGATGAATTAGAGCCAGTGACCCACGTGAGCTATTTCGAAGCCGACGCTTATGCAAACTGGGCTGGCGCGCGCTTGCCGACGGAGTTCGAATGGGAACGTGCAGCGTCGGATTGCCCAATCGAGGGAAACTTTGTCGAGGACGAAAATTTTCATCCATGCCCATTGTCCAGCCCGGTAGACAACAGGCGTCTCCATCAAATGTTTGGCGACGTTTGGGAATGGACCCGCAGTTCCTACTCGCCTTACCCGGGTTATCGCGCAGCGCCGGGCGCGCTCGGTGAATACAACGGCAAGTTCATGTGTAACCAGTACGTTTTGCGTGGCGGTTCCTGTGCGACCTCACGCAGCCATATTCGCCGCACTTATCGCAATTTCTTTCAACCGGAAAAACGCTGGCAGTTTACGGGGATCAGACTCGCACACGATCCACACTGATTCGGTAGGCGGCGCGTCCGCCGAAACCGCGTCGAACGATAATGCCATAACGACTGCTACTCGCTAACGCCATGCACACTGAATCCGCAGTTCCGCCAACAACTTCTGATTTGCTGTCAGATGTGATTGCCGGCCTTTCCTCCGATCCACGCACACTGCCCTGCAAGTATTTCTACGATGAGCGTGGAGCTGCGTTGTTCCAAAAAATTTGCGAACTACCGGAATATTACATCACCCCGACCGAGATCGATATTCTGGATCGACACCGCGCCGAAATCGCCTCACAAGTTGGGCCGAACATCGAGCTGATCGGACTTGGTACTGGCGCGGGTACTAAGACGCGGATTCTCATCGAAGCGCTCGACAAGCCGGCCGTTTATGTCCCGATCGACATCTCTGAGAAGCAATTGCGCAAATCGAGTATGCTTTTTCGGAAAATTTTTCCGAGTCTCGAAATCTTGCCCGTCTGCGCCGATTACCTGCAGCCTGTCGTTTTGCCTTCACCCCGTCATAAGGCTGCGCGCAACGTTGTTTATTTTCCCGGCTCGACCATCGGCAATTTCGAACCAAATGAAGCGCTCGAATTTTTGCACCGCATTGCCAATGTTTCGGGTCGAGGCGGCGGGCTGCTGATTGGCGTCGATTTGCAGAAGAATCCGAGTGTGATCGAAGCCGCGTACAACGACAAAGCCGGCGTCACTGCGCAATTCAATTTGAATTTACTGGTGCACATTAATCGCGAGACCGGTGCAAATTTCGATCTGAATCGATGGCAACATCGCGCCATTTACAACTCCGAAGCCGGTCGCATCGAGATGTATTTGATCAGCGTCCCCGATCAGACAGTTCACATAGGCGATCGCGAGTTTCATTTCCGCGCTGGTGAAAGAATCCTTACCGAACATTCCTACAAACACACACCAGAGAGTTTCATCTCCCTGGCCCGCCAGGCGGGATTTGATTTCGTAAAATTGTGGACCGACGACGCCCGGTTGTTTGGCGTTTTCTATTTTAGCTGTAGCGAGGGACGATGACCGGGCCGCGGTCACGGTCCGCAGCTACAAAGCTGTAGTGGCAGCCGTGCCGGCCTGCGCAACGTAAAACTATCCACGCTTGCGGGCAGCACGCCTGCTTCTACAGAATATCGCGAATCGCAATGAACGCCCTCGTTAAACTCGTCGATGTGAGCAAGCGCTACGCGGACGCGACCGCATTGCATGCAACCAATCTGTCCGTCGAACGCGGCAAGACGACTGTTCTCATCGGGCCGAGCGGCTGCGGCAAATCAACCTTGCTCCGATTGATCATTCATTTGATTGAGCCCGACTCTGGATCCGTCGTGTTCAACGGCGAACCGATCACACCCGATACGATTGGCAAGCTTCGCAGGCGAATTGGATACGTGATCCAGGAGGGCGGTTTGTTCCCGCATCTGACAGCACGTGCCAATGTTCTGTTGATGGCGCGCCACATCGGTAAATCCGAGGATGAAATGCGGAACAAGCTCGGCGAGTTATGCGAGCTAACGAGATTTTCCGTTAACTTGCTCTCACGATATCCTGTCGAACTTTCCGGAGGTCAGAGGCAACGCGTCGGGTTGATGCGCGCATTAATGCTTTCACCAGAACTCCTGTTGCTTGATGAGCCGCTCGGTGCGCTGGATCCGTTGGTAAGGGCTTCTTTGCAAAAAGATCTCAAGGAAATTTTCGCGCGGCTGCAGCAGACCGTGCTCTTCGTCACTCACGATCTGGCGGAGGCGATTTATTTTGGTGATCAAATCGTCCTGATGAACGATGGCCGAATCGTGCAGAAAGGTTCGGTCACCGATTTACGCGACAAACCAGCCGATCCCTTCGTGTCGGAATTCATCAACGCGCAGCGCGGAGTGACCCTGACATGAAATTGCGCCAATCCATGGTGGTAGGGCGCGACCGCCGGGCGCGCCGCGGACGGCCCGGCGGTCCGTCCCTACCACTTTTGCTTCTTTTCGCGGCAGTCGTTTCGACAGATGCAAACCCAGTCATCATAGGCTCGAAAAAATTCACCGAGTCCTACGTTCTCGGTGAAATCTCCCGGCGTGCGCTAAACAATGCCGGTGTTGGAGCGGAGCATCGCCAGGGAATGGGCGGCACAATTATCCTCTGGCAAGCGCTCCAAGGAGGACAGATTGATGCTTACCCGGAATACACGGGAACAATCGAGCAGGAGATCCTAAGAAACAGTAAGCAACTGTCGTTTCAGGAAATTCGAGACGCGCTTGGAAAATTCGGAGTTGGCATGACTGAGCCCCTTGGCTTCAACAACACTTACGCATTAGTCATGCGACGCAGCGAAGCGCAGCGCCTCGGAATTCGCGGCATCAGCGATCTGCGAACGCATCCAGAACTCAAGATTGGGCTGACGCATGAATTTCTCGACCGGCAGGATGGTTGGCGGCCATTACGCGAGCGTTACGGGCTTCCTCAACAGAGCGTCATTGGCATTGATCATGCGCTCGGTTACGCCGCACTGGCCAATGGCTCAGTTGACGTGAAGGACGCCTATTCGACCGACGCAAAGATCGAACAGAACGATCTCGTTGTTCTCGAAGATGACCTTCAATTTTTCCCAAAATATGGAGCCGTATTCTTGTTTCGATCGTCCATGCCGCCCGATGCAATTAATGCGTTGCGCCGGCTCGAAGGAACACTGGACGAAAAACGCATGATTCATCTCAACATGGAGGCCGAGCGCACAAAGAATTACACCTCCGCTGCCAACTTGTATTTTCAAGACAATGGAAAATCTGCGAGCTTCGCAGGCGAATCCTTTCCGCATAAACTCGCTCGCTGGACTCTGCGCCATCTCGAGCTCGCAGGATTTTCGCTGTTGCTTTCAGTGATCATCGGGATTCCCCTTGGCATTGTTGCCAGCCGCGGTGGAGTTATTGGGCAGGGAATTCTCGGTTTCGCCAGCATTGTGCAAACCATTCCGTCGCTCGCCCTGCTGGCTCTGCTTGTCCCACTTCCGTTTTTCGGAATCAGCGTCCGTACTGCGATCGTTGCCCTGTTCCTTTACGGGCTGTTGCCGATAGTCCGGAACACTGCGACCGGCTTGCAGGACATCCCGCGATCGTTACGTGAATCCGCTATCGCACTGGGGCTGAGCCCCGCTACCCGGCTCTGGCAGATTTATTTGCCGATGGCGTCGCGCACGATTCTCTCAGGAATCAAGACCAGCGCGGTAATTAACATCGGCACTGCAACGCTAGCTGCGTTGATCGGTGCCGGAGGTCTGGGGGAGCCGATCTTGAGTGGTCTCAACTTGAACGATCACGCAACGATCTTGGAGGGAGCCATTCCCGCAGCATTGCTGGCGCTTTTTGTGCAATGGTTCTTCGACGCGCTCGATCGCGTTCTCATTCCCAAAGGATTGCGGATATAAAGAGGGAAGACAGGCTGCCAGCCTATCTCGGCGGGCGCGCTGCTAGCCCGTTCCGAACACGCACTCGATAATCGCCAGCTGGCAGCGTGGCGGCCGGGTCAGGCTGGCAGCCTGACTTCCAACGCCGCGCTCACAGGAGTTCGCCCCTCCATTAATTGCAAATGCGATGTAAGGTACGAAATGGCAATTGAATCGATCAATCCGGCTACGGGCGAAAAGGTGAAGGACTTTGCTCCGTTCGACGACGCCGAAATCGACAAACGTCTAAAGCGCGCCGAAGACGCATCCAGAAAATATCGACGAACGGCATTTAGCCAACGCTCGGAACTTATGGAGGCAACCGCCGAGCTGTTGTTGCTAGAAAAGGAGAGGCTCGCCGAAACCGTCACCTTCGAAATGGGAAAATTGTTTCGCGCATCCGTAGAAGAGATCGAGAAATGTGCGCGGGCCTGCCGATTTTACGCTGATAACGCGGAGCGATTCCTTGAGGATCAAGCGGCGCAAACGGACGCCGCCCGGAGTTATGTCCATTATGAACCACTCGGACCGGTCCTCGCCATCATGCCCTGGAATTTCCCGTTCTGGCAGGTATTTCGATTTGCTGCACCGGCCCTAATGGCGGGCAACGTTGGTTTATTGAAGCATGCCTCAAATGTGCCGCAGTGCGCACTTGCCATTGAACAAATACTTTGCCGCGCGGGATTCGATGACGGCATTTTCCAAGCGCTGCTGATCGAACCCGAGCAGGTCGAAAAGATAATTGTCGATCCGCGGGTCAAGGCGGTCACTTTGACAGGCAGCGAGAAAGCCGGGAGCGAGGTCGCGAGCACGGCCGCGCGTCAGATCAAGAAAAGTGTGCTTGAGCTCGGCGGCAGCGATGCGTTCATTGTGATGCCAAGCGCAGATTTCGAGAGCGCGCTCAGCACGGCGGTCAAAGCCCGTACCATTAATACCGGGCAGTCGTGCATCGCGGCAAAACGACTCTTCATTGCAGACGAAATCTACGACGAATTTCTTGACCAGTTCGTCGATCGAATGCGCGCTTTGAAAGTCGGCGATCCGATGGATCCGACAATTGAAATTGGTCCGCTCGCAACCGAACAAATTCTGCAAGGAGTGCACGATCAGGTTCAAAAATCGGTCGCTGCAGGCGCAAAATTGTTGACCGGCGGAAATCGGATTTATGGTCCCGGATTTTTCTATGAACCAACGGTCCTCGTCAATGTGCCGCCAGAATCACCGGCTTATCGCGAAGAGGTATTTGGTCCGGTCGCATCCATTTTCCGAGTAGACGACGCAGGCCAGGCAATCGCGATGGCAAACGACAGTTCGTTTGGTCTCGCTGCCAGTGCCTGGACAAATAATCCCGAGGAACAAGAGCTCTTCACGTCTGACTTGGAAACCGGAATGGTTTTCATTAACGCGATGGTCGCCTCCGATCCGCGTCTGCCGTTCGGCGGTGTGAAGCGTTCCGGCTATGGACGCGAACTCGGCGCTGCCGGAATTCGCGAGTTCACAAACACAAAAACGATTTGGATTTCCTGAGGAACTCCACGTCGCCGCACTGAGTTACCATCAATCGCTCACCGGAAGCTGTTTCACAAATCGCCACCCGTTTCGCTCGTAACCTAGCGACTCGTAAAACTTGTGGGCATCTTCTCGGATTAGCTGTGTATTCAGGGCAACGCGCGTGATTCCTCTTTGGGCGAAATCTTTCTCCGCAATTGCAATCAACCCGCGACCGATTCCGCGGCGGCGAGCCGCGCTCAGTGTTACCAGGGCAAGGATTCGCCCGGACGGATCGTTATGTTCGTAGCTTGGACATGTGATCGTACCAATCATGCCGCAGACCCGGCCATGCATGACCGCGACAAAGGTCTTGTAGGCCGGGTTCGACAAAATCAACTTTAGGCGCGCCTGCATTTCTGTGCGCCTGGTCTCATAGCCAAGTTCGCACATGAGCACGGCAAGCTCCGGAGCGTCGTTCAATTCCGCATCACGAATCCACCATCCAGAATCCGGCATTTATTCGACGGCTCTCAATCGCGGCAATAACTGCTCGAGTATCGTGGCCACTGATTCGTCAACGCTTAGCCGATCCGTGTGAACCACGATTTCGGGGTCCTCCGGAGCTTCATAAGGTGCGTCGATGCCGGTGAATTCACGGATCTGGCCGGCTCGCGCTTTCTTGTAGAGATTCTTCGGGTCGCGCGCTTCGCAAACTTCCAGCGGCGCATCCACGAACACTTCGATAAACTCCGCATTGCCCTCCAGCGCAATCTCGCGCGCTCGGCTGCGATCCATCCGATAAGGGGAAATGAACGCCGTGATCACCACGGTGCCGGCGTCTGCCATGAGCTTGGCTACCTCGCTCACGCGCCGGATATTTTCCACCCGGTCGTCCGGCGCGAACCCGAGATTTGAATTCAATCCGTGCCGAATATTGTCACCGTCGAGTACGTAGGTGTGCATGCCGCGATGGAACAGGTCGCGTTCGAGTGACTGTGCGATGGTCGACTTCCCAGCGCCAGAAAGGCCAGTCAACCAGATCACCGCTCCTCGGTGACCAATCCGCATTGCACGCTCGCGTGCAGTAATCTTTCCTTCGGTCCAAAAGATATTCTTGCTTTTTGTGACAGTGCGATCTGTATAAACGCCGCCGAAAATGGTTCCGCCACCACAGATTTGCCCGTCATCTATAATCACAAACCGCCCGAGATTTGGGATGCGATCGTGGTTATCGATGACGAGTCGTCCACGGGTTTGGATCGTAACCCTGCCGATCTCGTTTCGCTCCAACTGCTCGCGCCCGTCGGTCTTCGTCTCGAGTGTTGAAGAATCCATGACTCGCTCGATTGATACGACCTCACATTTCACGTCCTGGGTTGCCAATCGGAGGCTGTACAAATGTCCAACGCGCAGCGGCTCGCGTATGATCCAGAAAAGGTCTGCATGGAAACGATTTGTCTCGATCGGCGTTTCATTTTCGCGCGATGCAACATAGCCGCGCTCGACGAAAATTTGTTCGCTCAGCGTGATCCCGATGGAATCTCCCGCGACGGCTGGATCGTTGTTTTCTTGGTTCCAACGCTCGATTGTAGCGACTACAGACGACTTGTTGGCCGGGGAAAATACCAGCTGGTCCCCCACCCTTAGCGTTCCCGTCTCGATCCGGCCTGCAATAATCCGTCGACCGTCGAAGCGATAGACATCCTGAACACAAAAACGAAGTGGGAGGTCGACATCGCGGCCTTGCGGCTCCAGTAAATCCAGCGCTTCGAGAACATTCGACGCACAGTGCCACTTCATTTTCATGCTCGCGCGCGCCACATTCTCGCCTTCCTTCGCCGACGCCGGAATAAACGTCCGAGCCTCCAATCCCAGTTCGCCAAGGAACTTCCGATATTCCTGCTCGATCTCGCGAAATCGTTTCTCTGAATAATCTACGAGATCCAGCTTGTTTACGACGACTATGACATGCTTAATGCCAAGCATGCTCAGCAGGTAGGCGTGACGACGGCTTTGTTCGCGCACTCCCTCGTCCGCGCTGATCACGAGGATCGCGGCGTCCGCTCTCGACGCGCCGGTAATCATGTTCTTCAAAAATTCTTTATGCCCCGGCGCATCGATGATGGCGTATTGGCGTCGTGTCGTTCGAAAAGGAATCTCGGTGGTATCAATCGTGACATTTTGCTTCTGCTCCTCAAGCAGCGCATCGAGCAAAAAGGCGAATTCAAATCCCATTCCCTCCGCTGCGCATGTCTTTTTTATCTCTTCGACTTTTCCCTCGAGTAGAGAACCGGTGTCATGCAGAATGCGACCGATGAGCGTGGACTTTCCATGATCGACGTGACCGACGAAAACGACCTTGAGCTTCGGCTCAGTATCTGACGTTGGACGTTGAACGTTTTCTTTTCCGATCATAGAAATCCCTTCGCCCTTAACTTCTGCATCGCATTACGCTCGTAATGATCCTGCGCCCGCCCCGCGCGTTCGGTTGTTTTTGTCGCTTCCAACTCGGCAATAATTTCGTCGATTGTCGAGGCCGTGCTTTTGATGGGATGCGTGATGGGACTGCAGCCTAACGAACGAAATCGTTTTCCGTTTCGAGCGAAATACATTTGAGGGATGGGAATATTTTCACGCTGGATGTAGCGCCAGATATCCACCTCGGTCCAATCGAGCAGCGGTTGGATGCGAACGTGTTCACCTTTCGAGGCTGTGGTTACGAATTGGCTCCAAAATTCGGGCGGCTGGTCCTTGTAATCCCATTCAAACTGCGCGTTGCGCGGTGAAAAATATCGCTCCTTCGCACGCGTGGGATCTTCATCGCGACGAATGCCGGTAATAAGCGCATCCCATTTGTGTTCGGCGAGAACTTGCTGCAAGGCCACGGTCTTTAACTCATGCGTCACGGTCACCGGATCGTGCGTCTCATAACCAATCCCGCGTGCGCGGGCTTCAGTATTGACTTTAACGATGAGATTGAGGTTGTGATGCTTCTTCGCCCATTCGCGAAACTCGAGCATCTCCGGAAACTCGTAGGTTGTGTCGATATGCAGTACGGGAAAGGGAACGCGCCCGCAGAATGCTTTACGGGCAAGCCAAACGAGAACGTTTGAGTCTTTTCCCATCGACCAGGGCATGGCGATATTTTTAAAAGCGTGATACGCCTCGCGAAAAATAAAGATGCTCTGGTTCTCGAGATCGTCGAGATGAGTGCGTTGGATCGGTGTCATTATTTTGAAAGCTCGTTCTATACAATCGGGATGCTTGCGCTGCAACGAGGTGACATCAAAAGCTCCAAATCCCAAACAAACGCCAAACCTAATGCACAGGTCAGTTGGGACCTTGTGATTTGGGAATTATAGCATCTTGACGCCGTAATTCGGCTTGCGCGTTACAAGCCGCATTTTAACCTTTAGTCATGCCAGAAGAACGTGCAACGGCATACGACTCAAAAATCGAAGGCAACGTGATTTTTACGCGCTTCGATGCGGCGCTGAACTGGGTGCGCAAAAATTCGCTTTGGCCAATGCCGATGGGCCTTGCCTGCTGCGCGATCGAGTTAATGGCTGCCGCTGCGTCGCGGTTCGATATCGCGCGGTTCGGGGCGGAGGTTATGCGCTTTTCGCCACGACAATGCGACGTGATGATCGTCGCTGGGACCGTCACTTACAAAATGGCGCTGGCGGTAAAACGAATTTACGAGCAAATGCCGGAGCCGAAGTGGGTCATCGCAATGGGCGCCTGCGCCTCTACCGGAGGCATGTATCGCTCGTACGCTGTGTTGCAGGGAATCGACCAGCTTTTGCCAGTTGATGTTTATATCTCAGGTTGCCCGCCCCGTCCGGAGGCTCTGCTCGCCGGTTTGATGAAACTGCAGGAGAAAATTTCGCGGGAACGCTCCTTCAGAAATCAGAAACCGGAACTGGCAGAAAAGCTCGAAGAAGCACTCGCATGATAAGAATGCCGTCATCCCGAGCGAAGTCGAGGGATCCCGGTGAGTTATCCATCGGTTTCGTCACGGGCTTCTTCGACTCCGGTTCGCTACGCTCAGAATGACATCATGGCTGCGACTGCTCAGGAGCTGATCAATTCGTTAGGTGAAAAACTTGGGACTAAGGTTCAAGCAAAGACTGAGTTTCGCGGCGAAACGAGTTATTCAATTGCCGCAAACGATCTCCGGGAGATCGGAAAATTTTGCCGGGACGAACTGTCGTTCGATTACCTGATCGATATCACCAGCATCGACAATTTCGGAGAAGACCACCGTTTCGAAATTGTCTATCATCTTTACTCAATGCCGCACGGAATCCATGTGCGCCTAAAGTTAAAAGTTCCAGAAGAAGCCGGCGCTGTGGATACCGTTTCTGACATTTGGCCGACGGCAAACTGGCATGAACGCGAGATTTACGACATGATGGGAATCAAATTTAACGGTCATCCAGATCTCCGCCGTATCCTAATGTGGGACGGCTATCCGTTCTTCCCGCTGCGAAAAGATTTCCCTCTCGAAGGATTGCCCAGCGAAATGCCTGACGTCGCTTTCACCAAGGTCACCCCGTTGGAAGGCGGCCCCTTTGTCACGGTTCCGAGCACCGCTACTTCAAAAGACCGCGAACCGCGGGCTAGGCCGCCCGAATTGTGAGTGTGTTGGCTATGGATCGGCGCGCCCGGCGGTCACGCCCTAACTACGCCGCTGAGACGGGTGGAGCGCTCTCGGGCTTGCGAGTAACGACCATTACATCCGGGCGCAAAGCTTCGTCCCGTGAAATGATAGTCGTCGTTTTTGATCCCGGCTTGGGATAGGCGATCCGGCTGTGCAACATCATCAAGAGGGTAAACCGGAAGCGTTCGGCGATAATTTTCAATTCGCCAAGAGTCAAATCGCAGTCGTCTAATTGCCGGTCGCTTATACGTTCCTCGATTAGCTCATTCACAAGCGTTTCGATCTTTTGCGGAGTCGGCTTTTCCAAGCTGCGTGAGGCACTTTCGATTGTGTCGGCCAGGCTAACGATGGCGCTCTCCTTCGTCTGCGGCTTTGGTCCGCCGTAGCGAAAACTTTCTTCCTTCACCTCTGGAATATCGTCCTCGCGCAGCTTCATGATTTTGCCGCCGGCGCGTGCATCCTCATGTTGTTGGAGAGCCCGTTGGTAAAAATAGCGGACGACCGATGTGCCGTGATGCTCCTGGATAATATCGATGATCCGCTGATTGAGTCTGTACTTGAGCGCGAGATCAACGCCTTCCTTCACATGCGCGATGATAATTAATGCGCTCATCGTCGGCGCGAGGCCATCGTGCGGGTTTCGCCCGAAGCTCATGTTCTCAGTAAAGTATTCCGGTTTCACCAGCTTGCCGACATCGTGAAAATAAGCGCAGACCCGGCAAAGCGTCGCGTTTGCGCCGATCGCTTCCGCGGCAGATTCCGCGAGACTGGCCACCACCAGACTATGGTGATACGTCCCCGGCGCTTCAATGGTCATGCGGCGCAGCAACGGATGATTGAGATCGGACGCTTCCAGCCAAGAAATGTCCGTTGTGATTTCGAACAGGTTTTCAAGAACGGGCAGCGCCCCCCCAACCAAAGTCGCAGTTAAAATTCCGTTACCCACGGCAAGGGCGCTTTGCACTCCGACCATGCCCCAATCATTGGCCGTCGGATAAAACCAATTGATCGGCCCGATTAAACCAAACGTCAGTGAGAGTAACCAAATGGCGAGCCCGACCCAGAATCCAGCACGGATCAAATTACTGCGCCGCCGCACCTGTAACGTGAGGGAGACTGCTGTGAATCCGCTGATCAGACTCGTTACGAGCAGCGGCGCGTCAATTGGCCCGAACAACATGCTACTCCAGAGACTTACAAAAAATGCCGCGTAAAGTCCGTGATGGCGGCCCAACAACACGCTCAGCACGAGTGGCGCAAAGGCATAGGGCATGATCAATCCCGCCATTTCCGGCTTCAAAAATCGATAATTCCCGCTGTTACAAAGCACGAGCAGTAGTTTCGTAACGGCCAGTTGAACCAGAATGACGCCAAAGATGAGAAGAATGCGCGAGCTTCGCGAGAAGCTCCTGGGCTGATTGATCCAAAGCTGAGTAATCGCCGTGGCCAGGACCAGTAGCGCAATGATAAAATTCTTGGTCGGCTCCGGTTGCTGACCACTAAAGACCAGAAACGCGAGGCCACCAGCAAACACGGCAAATATCACCGCCTTGACGAAATGCGAGTATTCCAGGCTGCGTCTTAGTTCGCTGCGTGCCCGGCGGCGCCGCATTTTGCGCGAGGCGAGGCCACGTCTGATGAGTCTTCCGCGTCTGAAAAAATCAAACATTGTCTCTTCTATTTGCGCGATGATGGCGCAGGGGATCGATGCTGTTGATAAGCGCCAATAATAGCACGTACCAATTCATGCCGCACAACGTCACGCTCTGTAAAGTACACAGTTGCGATCCCGGGAACATTCTTTAATGCCTGCAGTGCTTCCACCACCCCAGAGCGCTTGTTGGCCGGCAAGTCAATCTGTGTAACGTCGCCGGTCACCACGCATTTGGAATTCAAACCAATGCGCGTCAGTAGCATGAACATCTGCTCCGTCGTTGTGTTTTGCGCTTCATCCAGGATGACAAAAGCATTGTTCAAGGTGCGCCCGCGCATGTACGCCAGCGGAGCCACTTCAATGATTTGCCGTCCTAGCGCACGCTCCATTTCCTCTGGTTCTAACATTTCACGGAGGGCATCGTAAAGCGGGCGTAGGTACGGCGTGATCTTTTGCTCAAGGTCACCTGGGAGAAAACCGAGTGCCTCCCCTGCTTCCACTGCGGGTCGCGTCAAAATAATACGCGCAACTTGCTCTTTCTTGAGCGCCGCAACTGCCATGGCCACAGCAAGATAGGTTTTACCCGTGCCGGCCGGTCCGATTCCAAAAACCACATCGTGCTTTTGGATGGCCTCAACGTATGCCCGCTGGTTTGCACTTCGCGCCACAATCGGCGGCTTGCGCGATGAGGTTGTGATTTTGGTTGAAACAACGTCGCCCAGATTTTCATCGCGCTCTTCGGATGCGGCCTTAAGCGCATAATTAAATTCGTGCTTTTGAATCTCCACACCCTGCTGGCGCGCTTTCTCAAGCTGTTCAAAGACATGTTGCGCTTTATCGATGCGGCTTGGGTCTCCTTCCAGTTTTACCCAGCCTTCGCGCGTGGTCACTTTCACACCGAGAGAATCCTCAAGATTCTTCAAAAGTCTGATGTCGTTGGCGTAGAGCGACTGTAGGGCACGCGGGCTTTCAAACTGAAGAGTGCGCGTTTCAGTCATATCGCGGCATTGGCTTCCAGCCAATACCTCATCGGCATGATGCCGATGCCACGAATCTACCGCTACCGGAAACCATACACCAGCGCCCAATGCGTGCGTTCCTCGGGCGATTGCTCGACACTGACGATGATAAAGTAACTGCCAGTGGTTTTTGGAATAACGTGCGCAGCCGCAAAATGACCTTTCTCCCAGCTGTCTGGTTCCTCGGCCAGCTTCCCATCCGAATCATAAATGTGAACGGATACTTTCGCCTTATCGACCTCTGTTCCCAGCCAGAACCAATATTCGTTCCCTTTGAATAATTGTTGCCGAACCGCTTTCTTTTCGCCCGAACCGAGGTCGCCTCCCCAGTAATCCTCACGCACTTGAAATCCTTGTTTTACGTATGGTTCGGCTGCCTGAAGAGCAAATGACTGTGCGTCATCCACCGAGGCGAAAGCCGTGCACTGCATCACGACAACGGCTGCCAGCAGCGAGCTGGTGCGGGAAAGAACTTTTGCGAAACCGTTCATCGAAATGTCCTAATCTCTCGTAACGATGCCGTTACCGAGCCGCGTCGTGATTTCGTTGACCTTCTTAACTGATTCGGCAGGAATGTGAGCACTGCCGACATCGATTAGAGGCTTTACCTCCACCAAGGCATCCTGAATCTGGTGAATGATCGGGAGGTTAAACTCAGGCATCGCCTTGAGTCTTGTCTGAAAATACGACAGAAGATCGGGCTGATGCAGCAGCTCGGCGCCGGCGGTGGAAAAATGCTGTTTAACCACTGAGGTCAATACTTCCGTGCCACGCAGCCACCCGCCCAGACTAACGAGCTGCGATAATTTTTCATCGTGCACCTCGTTCATCGCCTGTTGCACGCTGTTTTGGGTTCGATCCAGTTCCTGGCGAACATTTTCCCAATTTCGCTTATCTGCCGCCTCGATGATCGCCTTGGCGTGCGGCGTGATTGAATTCCCTACGCCAATCCCCTTCGCCAATGCAAGGACGCGCTGGCCAATCTCCTTCACTGTCGGCGCGTCTTCCGCCTGCACCGCGATAAACCCATCGGCGATCACTGTGCCCAGCAAGAGCGCGATACGCGGCCGCTCGGTGAAATTTGGTCCTTTATCGCTGCGGACGTGTTCCTTCCAATTGACCGCACCCAGCTTGTTCAGTGCCCCGAAAATTTCGTTCGGTAAGGGCACCACAACATCTTCCACAGTCGTGGATAATTGGTTAATATTGATGTGCTGCGGGGCCTGCGCGCCGTGCGCGCACAGGGCAAAGCCACACGCCCCAGCTACTATTAACTTCAAATGTTTAGTAAACAGAATCATTGGGACCTTCCAATGTTGATTTCGGGTTCGTATTCAGGATTTAATGAAGCGAACCTTAAGCAGAACCGCTGCTGTACACAAATCCCTGCTCAAAACATTTTGAACCACCTTAACCGAAACACCCCATTGTCTCTGCGGCACCGCCGCCTGCGTTTCTTATGGATCTGATCCGGCTAGAGCAGATCCTCGATCGCGCATCTTCCCGGAGGATCACGGTAATCGGTGACCTGATGCTCGATGAATTTGTCTGGGGAAAAGTTGGCCGCATCTCGCCTGAAGCGCCGGTTCCAGTTGTGGAGGTGACCGGTGAATCATTTTACCCCGGTGGTGCCGCCAACGTCGCCCGCAACTTGCGCGAGTTTGTGGATCGCGTCGCGATCATCGGTCAACTCGGCAAGGATCGCGGCGGTCAGCTACTCCTGGAATTACTGTGCGAACAAAAGATCGACGTCTCCAATGCGGTTGAAGAGGCGACATTCCATACCATCGTTAAGACCCGCATCATTGCGCGCCAGCAACAGGTTGTCCGCGTCGATCGCGAACAGTTTATCCAGCCATCGACGCGTCAAATTGAAGAGGTCGTGGCCGGAGTCCGAAAAAGTATTCCAGAGACCGACGCAATTATTTTCGAAGACTACGCCAAAGGTTTCTTATCGACCGATCTGGTTTCGCAAATCGCAGGCGCTGCGCGTTCCGCTGGCAAGATCGTCGCCGCGGATCCCAATCCCCGTAATTTGGTCGATTGGCGCGGCGTGACAGTAATCAAACCCAACCGCACCGAAGCTTTTCTTGCCGCAGGCATTCCCCGTGGTGATCCGGATACCGTTCCGTCGCAAGACGCGGACCTGAAGCGCGCAGGCGAAATGTTGCTAAAAAAATGGGAGACAGAAAATGTCCTCATTACCCTCGGCGAGCATGGCATGATGCTTTTCCAAGAGAAAGAAACGCCCCACTATATCCCCACCAAGGCACGGGAGGTTTTCGATGTCTCGGGCGCGGGCGATACGGCGATCGCACTCTTTACTCTTGGCCTCGCCGGTGGAGCGACTCCGACCGAAGCAGCGGAAATCGCAAATCACGCGAGCGCAGTGGTAGTGAGCAAGCTTGGAACCGCAACTGTGACACGAGATGAATTGATGGCCAGTTTCCGGGAGGATTCCAAGGGTGGCTAACGAGTTGTTTGCCGCCGTTTTTGTTGATCGCGACGGCACCATCATCGAGGACGCAGATTATTGTTCCCACCCAAAACAAGTGAAAGTCTTTCCTGGCGTTCCCCAAGCATTACGGCGTCTAAAATCAAAAGGATTCAAACTCATTGTCATTACGAACCAAAGCGGGATCGGTCGCGGCTTTTTCACTCTTGACGAATATCGGTCCGTTGAATCGGAAGTTTCGCGCCAACTGGGCCACGGCTTGATCGATGCTACCTATTTTTGCCCGGACCTTCCTGGTCAACGTTCCAGTCACCGCAAGCCATCGCCTGGAATGATTTGGCAAGCCAAGCAAGAACACCAAATCGATCTGGCGCATTCGTTTTTTGTTGGTGATAAGGAGATCGACGTTGAGTGTGGCCGCAACGCCGGTGTTCGCACAATCCGGGTTCAAACAGGATTTGACCGCGACGTCAGTGGCAGCGCGGCGGACTGGACAGCGAAAGACTTGCCCGCCGCGGTAGAGCTCATTTTGGAACAACAATCATGACCACCGATCGCGCACATGAGTAAAGCGGTTGGAATTATTCCTGCCCGGTGGGGTTCAACGCGATTTCCCGGTAAACCACTGCATCTCATTGCTGGAAAACCGCTTCTGAAACATGTTTGGGAACGCTGCCGCCGCGCTAAAAGTCTGGATTCGGTTATCGTTGCTACCGATGACATGCGGATCGCCTCCGCTGCGTTCGATTGGGGTGCAGAGGTCGCGCTGACTTCGCCGAGACACGGGAGCGGCACCAACCGGGCAGCCGAAGTGGCGAGGAAAACAAAGCAGTTCGCCTACATAGTTAATATCCAAGGAGATGAACCCCTGATCGATCCTCGTTTGATCGACAAGCTTGTTGAAAAATTGTGGTCGGATCCCAAGGTGGGCGTGGTGACGGCTGCACATCCATTCAAGAATCCGACAGACGCTTTTTCTCCCCACCAAGTGAAGGTCGTTCTCGATCTTCGCGGCAACGCTCTTTATTTCTCTCGCGCCGCGATTCCGTTCCAACCTTCAAGGAGCGGCGGTCTCCAGTCCGCCGAAAGAAAAGGAAAAGGGCGATCTAGACAGCGCTCCTCATTATTCCGTCACCAGGGCATTTACGCTTTCCGGCGCGAGACGCTGCTTCAATTTGTAAGATGGAAACCGAGTCCACTGGAACGCGATGAATCACTCGAGCAATTGCGAGCACTGGAAAATGGTGTAAAGGTTCATGTGCTCATTACTGCTACAGGATCGCCTGGCATCGACACGCCAGAAGACGCAACTGCGCTGGAGCAAAAGCTTGCCCGCGCAAACCGCAGGATGCCCTTGTGAAATACATTTTCATCACTGGCGGCGTGGTTAGTTCCCTTGGCAAAGGATTGACCGCCGCGTCGCTTGGAACGCTGCTTGAAGCACGTGGTCTACGCGTTGTTCTCCAAAAATTTGATCCCTATCTGAACGTAGATCCCGGCACGATGAATCCCTTCCAGCACGGCGAGGTCTATGTGCTGGACGACGGTGCGGAAACTGATCTCGATCTCGGCCACTACGAGCGCTTCACCAATTGCGTCCTAACGCGGCATAACAACCTCACCAGCGGTCAGGTGTACGAGTCGGTGATTTTGAAGGAACGCCGAGGGGATTATCTCGGTAAAACCGTGCAGGTGATCCCGCATGTCACCGATGTGATTAAAGGACGCATTCGGGAAATTTCAGACGAAAGCAAATACGATGTCGTCATCACGGAAATCGGGGGCACAACGGGTGATATCGAAGGGCTGCCGTTTTTGGAAGCGATTCGCCAATTCATTCTCGAAGTCGGGGCACAAAATGTGCTCAACATGCACGTCACGCTGGTTCCCTACATTAAAGCCGCTCACGAACTGAAGACGAAACCAACCCAGCAAAGCGTTGCCAAGCTACGCGAGATCGGATTGCAACCGCAGGTCTTGATTTGCCGGACCGAGCGGATGCTCGATCTCGATCTGCGACAAAAGCTCTCAATGTTTTGCAGCGTCGCGGAAAAAGCGGTAATCGAAGAACGCGACGTTGCGCACACAATTTACGAAGTGCCGTTGACGCTTCACGCGGAAGGCCTGGATCAGTTGGTGTGCGATCTTTTGGGCTTGAAAACGCGGCAGCCCGATCTCGCAGGATGGAAAAATTTTGTGAAGCGAGTCATTAGCCCTGCGAAACGAGTCAGAATTGGTGTCATCGGCAAATACTTCGATGTCCGGGACGCGTACAAGAGTATTTACGAATCGCTCACGCACGCTGCCGCGAGCGAAGATTGCGGAATCGATCTCGAACTCATCGACGCGGAATCGCTGCAAGACGGCGTAAACGAACAGTTAAAAGATGTGTCCGGTGTCCTGATTCCGGGCGGCTTTGGGCTTCGCGGAGTCGAAGGAAAAATCAAGGCGGCGCGTTTCGCCCGCGAACACAAGATTCCATATCTCGGGCTTTGCCTCGGCATGCAGGTGGCGACGATTGAGTTTGCGCGAAATGCATGTGGCATCAAAGAGGCCAACAGCACCGAGTTTGACAAAAATGCAAAAGAACCGGTGATCTCGTTGCTGGAAGAACAGCGAGGCGTCAAGAACATGGGCGCCAGCATGCGCCTGGGCACTTGGCCAACCAAAATCGCCAAAGGCACACTCGCGGAGAGAATCTACGGGAGTGCCGAAGTAATGGAGCGACACCGCCATCGATACGAGTTCAACATGAAATATCGCGATCAGATGAATGAAAAAGGCTTCGTCATTTCGGGCACATCACCCGACGCAACGCTGGCCGAGCTGATCGAACTTCGTGATCATCCCTATTTCGTTGGTTGCCAATATCACCCGGAATTCCAAAGCAAGCCGAACAAGCCGCATCCGCTTTTCAAAGGATTTATCCATGCGTGTCTCGAATATCAGAGTCGTGCGACGCGCGCTCCAAGCGATCGAGAATCGCCGCCCCGAGTCCCTGAGCAGGAACTCGTTCTGCAACGATAAGATCAAGACCCAGTTCGTCCAACTCTCGAAGGCAACGAAACAAATTCGCAGCGGCTTCGCGCAGGTTCTGATGCTCGCTGAGAATTCGCACTGCTTCGAACCCTTCTGCTGCAGTGACCGCACTCCATGCCAACAACCCGACGCGGCTGTTTTTCATCTGAACGAACGATTTAGCATTGTCGATTAAGCGAAGCGCAGTCTTCGGCGCATAGTGCGATGGCAATTGGCCGGGTACAGAAACTTTCTGTCGCGGGCTAACGAAGTCGATCTTGCCAAACTCGGTGAATTGTTCTGCCGTTATCGGACCACGACGTACAATGTCGATCTTGTTGTCACGCACGGTAATGATCGTCGATTCGATCCCGTGCGTCGTCGGACCAGCGTCGATAATCAACGGGATGCGTCCACTTAGCTCGTCAAAAACGTGCTGAGCAGTCGTGGGGCTGATTCGGCCAAATCGATTTGCGCTCGGGGCGGCGAGCGGTTTGCCAAATGCGGAGATGATTTCAGCAAAAACCGGATGCGAACTCATTCGCACAGCGACTGTGTCGAGTCCGGCGGTAACGATTT
This sequence comes from Verrucomicrobiota bacterium, assembly GCA_046732875.1. Taxonomy (GTDB): domain Bacteria; phylum Verrucomicrobiota; class Verrucomicrobiia; order Chthoniobacterales; family UBA10450; genus Udaeobacter. Next base: position 19,774 of record JBKPOB010000158.1, read on the forward strand.
CCGGAACGATCGGTTGTCGATCCAGGACGAGCGTGAGCGGCCCAGGCCAGAATCGCGCGATCAATTTCTCGATCTGCGCGCGAGACAGATTGTCGATCTTCGCCACGCGCTCCAACCATTGTTTACCAGGCAGATGAACAATCAATGGATCGAAACGCGGCCGCTTCTTCGCTTCGAAGATTTTAGCGACTGCAATAGGATTCAGCGCATCAGCTGCGAGTCCGTACACGGTTTCGGTTGGAAGCGCGACAACTTCGCCTTTAAACAGCAGCTCAACCGCGCGCTCTGTAGTAGCGGTCTGGCGCCGCCCACGGCGATCATGGATCGCCGCTACAGTTTCGGTTTTCACCTTGACAGCTTGGCCGACAGGACCGCCTCGGATTGTTTCTTGCGAAAGGCCTCCAATTTCTTTCGGATCGCTTCGTCAGAAGTGGCTAGGATGGCGGCCGCAAGGAGCGCAGCGTTTTTCGCGCCGGCGTCGCCGATGGCCAGTGTGCCCACGGGAATTCCGCCGGGCATTTGTGCAGTTGAAAGAAGCGAATCGAGCCCTTGCAGCTTCGACTGAATCGGCACGCCTAAAACCGGCAACCAGGTATGCGCCGCGATCACTCCGGCCAAGTGTGCCGCGCCCCCTGCGCCTGCGATGACGATGCGCAGCCCCCGCGCGGCTGCATTCCGCGCGAACTCAGTCGTCGCGTCCGGCGTTCGATGCGCGGAGAGAACATGTGCCTCGTTAGGCACACCGAGCTCATCGAGCGTTTCGACCGCATGACGCATCGTTTCCCAGTCTGACTTGCTGCCCATGATGACAGCGACTAACGGCTTCGACTCAGGCATGTGCGAATTGTAGGGCGTTTGATTCGTTTGCGCCAGCAAACTCACCCTTTGGGCTTCACGTCTATGTCGCTCGGCTCCCGCCGGCTTCATTCTGTGAAAATCCAAGTGGCATTGACTTTCAGGCAATTGTGCCATTGACGGAGATGCCGATGCCACGCGTTGGTGACATATTATGCCAATGACTCACCGCAGCCAATCGATTATCCTTATAGGCATGATGGGCGCGGGCAAATCCGCGGTTGGGCGCTGTTTGCAGTGGCGGACCGGTTTTCCGCGATTTGATACTGACGAAATAGTCACATCCAAATTCGGGATACCTATTTCAGAAATTTTTTCGAAACACGGTGAGAGCGAATTTCGTGAAGCGGAAACGGAGACTCTCCGAAAGCTACCCCGTGATCAGCGCGCAATTATCGTAACCGGCGGCGGAATCGTATTGCGCGAAGAGAACATTGGTCTTTTGAAACGACTTGGTGCAGTGGTGTGGCTGGAGGCGGACGAAAGAACGCTTTTCAAACGAGCTTCACGAACTGACAGTCGACCGTTGTTGCAACGCAGAAATCCGAGAAGGGCGTTCGCCCAAATGTTAAAAGCACGTCTGCCACTTTATGCGAAGGTTGCCGATATCTGCGTCGATACATCCGTGCTTACAGATGAAGAAGTCGCAGTCGCAGTTTTGGCCAAACTCAGAACGTACTGCCGTAAATCAACGGCAGCTACAGCGTAATGACCGAGATAGCGGAACATCCAATTAATCGCGAAATTTCGCGGGTAGAACTGAAGACACGGTTGGTGTCATTTGCGCGCGAGATTGGTTTTGATTCGTGTCGCGTCGCGGCGTGCAGGTCTCCGGCGTACGCAAGCGAGTTCCAGAATTGGCTGCGTGACGACGCACATGGCGAAATGAGGTATATGGAGCGCGGAGGAGAAAAACGCTGTCATCCGGAGAAGATTTTGCCGGGCGCGCGCTCAATGGCTGTGCTGGCGATGAATTATTTCCAGGGAGACCGAGCTCGGCGGTCGTCTCGACACGTCGGAACTACAGGACGGATTGCGCGATATGCCTGGGGCGATGACTATCACGACCTGATTGTAAGCAAGCTCGATAAGATCGACAGGTTTCTTAGCGAGTTCGGCGGTGAACAAAAATGTTACGTCGATACGGGACCTATCTTGGAACGCGATCATGCTGCCCAGGCAGGGATCGGTTGGCACGGCAAAAGCACGATGCTGATCGATCAACGACTGGGCACCTGGTTCTTTCTCGCAGAGGTCTTGACGACTCTTGAATTGCCACCGGATGAGCCGGTGCCAGATCGCTGCGGAACGTGCGAGCGCTGCATCAACGCTTGTCCGACCGGTGCAATCACAGCCCCACACCGTCTGGATGCGCGTCGCTGCATTTCTTATCTGACAATCGAACTCAAAGGTTCTATCCCACTCCGCCTTCGACCACTTATCGGAGACAGAATTTTTGGTTGCGACGATTGTCTTGATGCCTGCCCATGGAACCGTTTTGCCCAGGTGTCACGCGAAGCCGCGTTCTCGGCCCGCCCCTCAACCAATGGCCTGTCGCTGCGGGATCATCTCCGTTTGAGCGATGACGAGTTTCGAACGCTCTTCAGAAATTCGCCGATCAAACGAATCAAACGACGGGGCTTTCTACGTAATGTCTGCGTGGCCTTGGGCAATATTGGCGATCTATCTGATCTGCCAGCGCTCGAACACGCCGCAGCAGATCCCGAGCCGTTAATTGCGGAGCATGCGAAATGGGCGATTCACCAAATTCGATCTCGCCACGAGACCAGTCGGTCCCATTTCTACCCAAGACCGGCTTAGCGCGGGATGCAGTAATCAATCGAATCCAAAGCCGTTCCTTGGCGCATCGTAGAATTGTTATGAACGGGATTTTGTTTGCAAGGGTCAAACAAGCGACTAATTCTGACGCTTTCACCCCGAGAACCTCTCCTCCGATGCACCAAGCCGTAAGCACACCCGCACCTTTGACGGCCAAGCAGCGCCGTACCCGGCGCAAAAAGCAAATCATTTACGGATCCATCGCCCTGGTCGCGCTCTGGATCGTCGGCTCAATCATCTGGAGCAAGCGCGAGAAGCCGATTCCAGTCACAACAGAGGCGGCGATTCGCAAAACGATTGTGCAAACGGTTTCCGCAACGGGGAAAATACAGCCTGAGGTTGAAGTCAAGATATCGCCCGAAGTTGCCGGCGAAATCATCGAATTGCCTGTCGAGGACGGCTTGCGGGTCAAAAAGGGCGACTTGCTGGTGAAGATTAAACCCGACTCCTACAAAGCGCTTCTCGAGCAACAGGAGGCGGCGATCAGCGCAGCAAAGGCGACCAACTTGCAACAGAAGGCCACGATGATGAAAACAGACCACGACCTCAAACGGGCCGAAGACCTGTTCAACAAAAAGCTGATCTCAGAGCAGGAATACAACGCGGCGCAGGCGGCTTATGACGTGGCCAAAAACACGTACGAAAGTTCGCTTCACGAAATCGAACGCGCGGAGGCAAGCTCGAGCCAGGCGCGTGATCAATTGTCGAAGACGACGATTTACTCACCGCTGGACGGAACGATCACCGTTTTAAACAGCAAACTCGGGGAACGTTTGGTTGCCACAGGGCAGTTTGCCGGCACAGAAGTCATGCGCGTGGCCGACCTCACCCACATGCAGGCTATTGTCGACGTAAACGAGAATGATGTGGTCAACGTCAAACTCGGCGACAAAGCCAGCGTGAAAATTGACGCTTACGGCGATCGCAAGTTTAAAGGCGTGGTACAGCAAATCGCCAATACCGGAAAGACGACCGGCGCAGGCACGCAGGAGGAAGTGACAAATTTCGAAGTGAAAATTCGGATTGACGATCACGATGTAGCGTTGCGTCCCGCGCTCAGTTGTACCGCGGAAATCCAAACCAACGAGGTCAAAGACGTCGTGGCCGTGCCGATGCAGGCCGTAACCATTCGCACCGGCGAGAGCAATTTGAGTCCAGAAGAAATCGAGAAGAAAAAGCAGAAGGTCGCCAAGCGAGACAAAGGCGACAACAACGCCGAGTTCGTCGACGGGCGCGCGGAAAAAGCGGCGCAGAAAGAAGAGCGCGAAAAACTCGCCAAGGTTGTGTTCCTAAAAAGGGGCAACAAGGCGCAGATGGTGAAAGTGACGACTGGAATTTCCGATGATACTTACACCGAAATCAAGAGTGGCATTCAGCCCGGCGACGAAGTGATCTCGGGAAGTTATAGCGCGATCAGCCGGAAGCTGAAAGAGGGTGCCAAGATAACGCTCGACAAAGAAGAAATGAAGTAGTCTCGACGAGCAACTGTCGACGTTGCGATGGAAACTCGAAATTCAATCAGACCATTCGGTCCGGTCGTGATCGATATTGAGAATATCACCAAAGACTACGTCATGGGCGAGGAAGTCGTGCGCGCGCTGCGCGGCGTGACCCTCCAGATACATCGCAACGAATACATCGCCATCATGGGGCCGAGCGGGAGCGGTAAATCGACGCTCATGAATATGCTCGGTTGTCTCGATACTCCGACTTCAGGCCGCTACGAGTTCAACGGTAAAAGCGTTGCCGAAATGGATGACGACGAGCTTGCGGCTGTTCGCAATCGCGAGATCGGTTTCGTGTTTCAAACCTTCAATCTGCTGCCAAGATCGACGTCGTTGCGCAACGTTGAGCTGCCGCTCATCTATGCCGGGATCGATCCCGAACGGCGCGAAGCACGCGCCACCCAGGTGCTGACAGATGTTGGCCTGGGGGATCGCATTCATCACAAACCCAATGAACTTTCCGGCGGTCAACGTCAGCGCGTCGCCATCGCACGCGCGCTTGTGAACGGACCATCGATTATTCTCGCCGATGAGCCGACTGGGAATCTCGATTCCAAAACTGGGGAAGAAATCATGGAGTTGTTCGAGAATTTGTACCGGCGCGGGAACACAATCATCCTCGTCACGCATGAACGGGACATCGCCGCACACGCGCGTCGCACCGTGCATTTGCGCGACGGACTCATCGAGATGGACCACGCGGGGTTTATTCCAGAGCTCGACCTTCCAGTTGCGGGATAAACTCATGAGACGTTTTTTCTACGAGCTGAGCGAAAGCTGGAAAATCGCGGCGGCGCAAATGCGCTCGAACCTGACGCGGTCAACGCTCACGGCACTCGGGGTCATCATTGGCATCATCGCTGTGACGCTGATGGGCACCGCCGTGAACGGCATATCCATAGGTTTCGATAAGAGCATGGCCGTACTCGGCGATGACGTTCTTTACGTCACGCAATGGCCGTGGAAGCCCGTGGACGACTGGTGGAACTACCGAGACCGCAAGAAAATCAAAACGGAATACGCGGAGGCTTTGAATCGGATGATCGCGGCGACGCCAAATTCTAACCTTGTTGTGGCGGTGCCGACCTCGAATTTCATGCGATCTGTCAAATATGGCGGCAACCAGGTGGACAACGTCTTCGTTCTTGGGACGACGTCGGATTTCGTTGTAACATCGACAATCGATTGTACGCAGGGGCGATTCTTCAACGAACTTGAATCGCGAAGCGGCGCTAATGTTGTCATGATCGGATATGACGTGGCCGATGCCCTTTTTCCTTCCGAAAGCCCGATCGATAAATCGGTGCTGATCAATGGTCAATTGTTCAAAGTCATTGGCGTAAACACGCGACAGGGCACGTTTCTAGGTTTGTTTAGTTGGGACTCGATGGTGGCGATGCCGCTGGCCGCGTTTAACAAATATTTTTCGGCTAAAAGCGAATCGGATGTGCGCGTTAAAGTAAAAGACAAGACCAGACTCGCCGACGCCAAGGACGAGCTAACCGGTTTGATGCGGCGCGTGCGCGGATTGCCACCGGAGAAAAAGGATGATTTCTCGATCAACGAGCAGCAGGCTTTCAAAAGCACGCTCGATCCGGTGAAAAACTCCATCGCGATTGCCGGGTTGTTTATCACCGGTTTGTCTCTTTTTGTCGGCGCGATTGGGATCATGAACATCACGTTTGTTAGCGTGAAAGAGCGAACGAAAGAAATCGGAACACGCAAAGCGCTCGGCGCTCGGCGACGAACGATCCTCCTGCAATTCCTGATCGAGTCGACAGCGCTGTGTCTTCTCGGCGGATTTATCGGGCTCGCGTTCGCTTATCTAATGTGCTTTGGGATCGGCAAAGCTTTCCCCTCTTTTCCGATTCACTTTTCAGTCGGCCTGGTGCTCATCAGCATGGTCGTTTCAATATTGACCGGTTTGTTCTCGGGATTCGCACCTGCTTGGACGGCGTCGCGCCTCGATCCAGTCGCCGCGCTTCGCTATGAATAGGACTATTGGAGTAATGGAGTGCTGGAGTAAGGCGTACGGGAGTCAAGTTGGTTTAGCATTGCTCCATTACTCCACTACTCCATCACTCCAGTTTTAACAGCCATGCTCTTCGGCGAAATAATCAAGATGGCTGGAGCTTCACTCGGAGCGAACAAACTCCGCTCCGCTCTGACAATGCTCGGTATCACCATCGGAGTCTTCTCGGTAATTTCGGTCATGACCGCGATCGGCGCCTTGCAAT
>JBKPOB010000159.1:0-17833 GCA_046732875.1 Verrucomicrobiota bacterium
TGACCTTTTTTCTATCCGGCCGAGATAAATTATACGAGGTGAAACGCACGACCGGTGCGAACAAGAATTAATTTTATCTGTCGATAAACGAATTGGTTTTCTGGGAGAGCACAAAGACGATGCTTTTCTGTATCGCGTCTCCCTCCAAAATGGAGATGCATCGCTGAGGGTTTTTACAGCCGCTGAGGTAGAAGAGCAGGAAATCGCCCCGGTGCAATTTTTGGTAAAGATAATTTGACCAAAGCGCTCTGTGGTCTAACCAGGCGCTGCAGCCAACCGCTGGCCGTTCCCACGTCTAGGTTTCAGATGACTTCAACATTAAACTCTGCACCAAAGCTCACTCCCGCTAGCGGTGGCTGAGCTTGTCTCGTTAGGCCTATGCCAGACCGTGCATCTGAGGGCAGAACAGCCGAGTGATTCGCAAGGTGGTTGTCGCAGACAACTGGCACCGAATACAGCGTCAGTCATGGAGACGATCCGCCGGATTTTCTACTGCACCCTACTGGATGGCTCGAAGTGAGCGACAATTATCTGAAAGAGGAACAGGCGAAGTTCCTCAATCTACCTCCTGAAAAATCCTTCCGATTTAGTGGCAGTGGTCCTCTGGATGAAACTGCTCTTCGGCTTGTCGCTAAGTTGGACGAGAAACTGAGCAAGCAGAGCTACGCACGGGTACACGCGGATCGCGGCAAAGGAATTCTGTTGCTGACTTGCCAAGATCTACTTTTCGACGCTGTAAATCTAGCTCAGGTTCACCAGACATTGGCGTCATTTAGAGTGCTTAATGATCGAGGATTTTTCCATAGAGTTTATTTTGAGTATCAACTCAACGGAGAGGATCGCATCTATGAAGTTGTTTACCCGCGAAAGGCCTAACCAATCGATGAAGCCAACGGCCCCACCGCGAAATATGTTCAGCCTGTTTGCAACGACACCCTGGATTTCATCCAGGTGCCCGGCTTCCCTAGTGCGATTCGCGTCTTCGCGCTCACACACTCCCGCCGTATTGTTGTTCAACGCTAGCCCTGGCTTATGACGTTTTCTTCCCGCGAAACCACCCTTTGGGTTCCCGTCCATGTCGCACCCGTTGATTCGGCTATTCCGAAGCCTCGCCCTCTCGGGTTTGCCCATTCATGTCGCTCGCATCCCAGCGGCTCCATTCCCGCGGGCTACGTTCTCTTTCTCGTGGGCCAGCAGCCTAACCAGTAGGGGCGGAGGTGCCGTACTATGGAAAGCCGTGTGTTCATTGTTGGCCTGATTGTGGGTATCCTTGCCACCGTTACCATGGACGTCGTGGCCGTGATCGCTCTCCCTCTCGGCATCGCGGGCCGCGTGCCGCGTCGAACCGGTCCTGATTTGATCGGACGCTGGATCGGCTACCTCTTGCGAGGCAAGTTCAGGCACACGGACATCCTGCAGACGCCGCCCTTGCGAGGAGAACTACTCTTGGGATTAGCCGCGCACTATCTGATCGGCATCGTGCTGACCCTTGTGTACCTCGGCCTATTGGTTATGGCGCACGCGACGCCGACGGTCCTCAGCGCCATCCTCTACGGAACGGCCACCACGGTCTTTCCGTGGTTTCTTATGTTCCCGTCACAGGGGATGGGCTGGCTGGGACGGGATGCGCCGGGTGATGCTCATCTGGCTCGCATAAGCCTGTTCAATCACATCATGTTTGGCTTGGGTATAGCCCTGTGGGTGGCGGTGATGAGGCCAATCTGAAATTCAGCTGCTGCCCAGTCCTTAACAGTAGTGATATTGTCTTTGCTGACTGCAGCGGGCAAAGACGTTCAAAACATGAGCTTGCAGATCGATAAAACCATCTAACCAATCGCTGGAGCCAACTCCGAAAGCTTTGACTGATTCGCCCCCGCTCATCCGACCGGTCGGTTTGCCCATCTATGTCACTCGCGTCCCCACGGCTCCATTCGCGAGCAGGCACGTTGTCTCGCCACGGCAAATCTTCGATCGGTAGTGATTTCATGAAAACAGTTGTCGCTGTTCTGAAAGCTCGCAATAGTTTACCTCCCGCGGCAGACCAGTGGTGACTGAGCTCTTTCTCGTTAGATCCTTGCCGCTTTTTTGCGACAGTGATTGTCAAGCTCGTCTTCAATATATAGTTTGAATCCTATGAAGACTATGACATGCCGAGAAATGGGAGGAAGTTGTGATACGCAAATTCAGGCGGACAGCAGCTCGGAAATGGCTAAGAAAATGACCGCTCACGTAACAGAAAAGCATCCCGACGTCTACGAGAGGATGAAAAATATGACTGAAAGCGAGCATAAAAAGTGGGAAGAGGACTTCCACAAGAAGTGGCAGGAGGCTCCAGAGGCGAAATAGCCTGAGCTATTCCATTTACAACAAGACGCTCGCTCACACGTGCCAAAGAACATTCGGCCGCGAAAGGTCTAACCAGGCGCTGCTGTCAGCGGCTCAGACTCCCGTCGTTCTTTTCATGTCGAGCGTAGCTAATGTGCTTACAAGACCTGCCACTTGCGCTCTGAAGAAGCTCGTTGTTATCAGTGTAGCAGTGCCGCAAGGCGAATAACTCTGCACGCAAATCGGTGCGATAACCTTCGGGCAGGCTATGCAGTTTCAGCACTTTGTTGCAACCGCACGAACAGGTGCACCTTCAAAGTCCCGCGAAGGTCAGGTACGCCTCGTTAGAAAGCGGACGCGAAAGGACACAAAGATGAGAATCCGGATATCAAGTTTTTTTACTGTGACAGCGATCCTTTTATTGAGCACAGCCGCAATGGCTGCCCAGCCTGTAAATCGAATCACTATCCTCTATGATGCTTTCGGGAAGTCCTCTCCGCTGAAGAAGGATTGGGGATTCTCCGCGTTCATCGAATATAACGGCAAGCGTATCCTTTTCGACACCGGAAACAACGCCGATACCTTCGGACAGAACGTCAAAGCATTGGGTATTGATCTCAAGAAATTGGATTTCGTTGTAATTTCCCATCGACATGGAGATCATACGAGCGGCCTCAACTATCTGTTGAGTGTCAATCCGAATGTAAGAATCTACACGCCAAAGGAAGGGTTTGGAGTGTTCGGCGCAGCGTTGCCAGGAAGTTTCTATCGCAAGGATGAGTCACTACCTGGTTACATGCGCTATTATGACGGGCAGGCGCCCGAGAAGATGACATTCGGCACGCCCTGGCTAGGCGCCAATTTTGTTTGGGTTGATAACCTGACTGAAGTCGCCCCAGGAATGTTTTTGATTTCGACAGTGTCAGAGACACCTGGCACGCTGGAACTCCGCGAACTTTCGTTAGCGATTAAGTCTCCCAAGGGCGTCATCCTGGGAGTTGGATGCTCACATCCCGGGATTGAAAAGATACTGGAAGCGTCGACGGCAATTGACAAGCATGTTCATCTTGTTTTCGGAGGCCTCCATTTGGTAACAACAGCAGATCCGGAGATTCAACGCCTGGTCGCTGCGTTACACGATCACTGGAAAGTTGATCGGATGGCACCAGGTCACTGCACTGGAGAGCCAGCTTTCGCTGCTTTTCACAAAGCATTTGGTGATCAATACCTCTACGCAGGACTCGGTAGTATTATAGAACTTCCGTAAGCCTTTGATATTACGGTGAGCTTTGTGAAATCCGCACCCAACACGCAGTCACGCGGTCAATCGGGAAGCTTTCCGCGCAAAACGGTGAGTGAACATGGTGGAAGTTCGTAGAATGAAGACGCTTTTCGCGTAAGGCGTGCTGGGGGCAGGCTTCGACTCGGATATCCGTTTGGACCGTCATTGTGCCAGAGATACTGCTCGCGTGAGAACTGAACTACATCGACGTCGCCTGCGAAGGTTATTTGTCGCAGCGCTCGGGACAAATTGAATTGCACACCTAATTGCGCGGTTCTCTTAGGATCCTTGTTGATTGCCAGGAGCGCCCACTGTCTATCCGGTCGTCGCGCCGCATAGACGCTCACAACAGACGACACTGTCGGTTTGTTTTGCTTTACGGTTACGGCAAATATCTCGTGTGTCTTATTTACTGGCTGCATCCAATCCTTGTTGAAGAGCTGGGCGGCATAGTAGCCGGACAGCCGGTTTAGTTGCTCTTTGTTTGGATTCAACTGAAGCATCATGAGATTACCCCAGGAACATTTGAGCTCGTCCTGGAGATAGTTTGGCTCGTACCCGTACAAGTACGGCTTGGAGCCGCCCAGTGTTAGAAATGTTCCGACCGTATCTGCAGTGAAGAGCGCGCCTTCTATGTCTACCTCATGGCGTCCAGTAAAAACCGAATAGCCGTATTCCGTTATCAGCCACGGAATTGCCGTCGAAACGCCATCCGCTTGCAAGCTCATCATCATTGCGCCGAGGCGCTGTGGAATTTGAACCAACTGCGGTGCCGCATCGGCGCAGATGTTGTCGAACGGATAGAACTCAAACGAGAAAAAATCGAAGGGGCATCCTACATTGTGAATATGATTCAGAAATCGATTCATCCAAGAGCGATTTCCTGATACGTCAGGCCACGTGAGAAGTCGCTCGTCGAAATTTTGCAGGCTTGGCCCTCCGAGTTTCAAGCGCGGATTGAGCGGAGTGAGCCTACGAGCAACTCCGTTGTAAAGCGCGGCGTAATCTTCCGGTGACGCCCATTGTCCATCTGGTTCCTCGCCTAACTCGATTCCTTCCAAATCATAATTACGCCGCAGCAGATAATTGATCTCCGCCGCTGCGTTTTCTGGTGTGTCGTACAAAACGCCCACTGGAACAAGCACAGGCAAGCCATTCGTCAGCGCGCCGCGCAAGATAAAGTCGAGTCCCGGCTGCTCGATTTTGTAATCAATGTCCTCCTTCCGATGCCATGAGTCAGTGGATGATACATAAATCATTGTCTGCCGATAGCGATCAGCAGCATGACGGATGTAATCATGAAAATGATCGTGATCGATGCTTCCCAGCTCGATCTCGCGAATCGCAAAGCCAAGTCGATCACGAATGTCATCCGACATCGGTGCACTTGGTTGCGAACTCCGGCTCATTACAACGCGCACGAAGCGGACCGGAACCTTCTTATCACAAAGCCGGATCAATTCGTCGCCGCCCGATCCGCGGTTCACTGTACCCCTTGGAAATGGACGCCACTCATCTTTCCGATCGGCGTGCAAATGCATCGGGTCTTCTCCGCTCCAGTACTCTACTCTGTATTGCTGGGCGTACGGCGCGCCCCAACGAATCCGAATGGAGTTCACTGGCTTGGCTGCACCCAGATCGATCACCACCCATTGCGGATGCGCATCGTCGGCTTCGCCGGTGAAGTGAGGATCGAGGTAAGGATTGCTTTTCCAAAAGGATTCGCCGTCGCCGTCGGCAATGCGGGAATAACCATCATTGTTCGCTTGATCGATCGTGTTTCCGCGTCGAGGCAGACGGTAGCCGTAGGAAAGGGTGATCGGCTCACCGAGCGAGTCGTCCGAAATCCAGTATCCGCACTGATGAATGGGATCGCTCCACGTGCCTCGCGGGTTCCAATGCCAGACTTCACCGGCAAGCTCGGTGCGTAATCGATACGTCAGTGGTCCAAAACCCGCAGATCGCATCTCGGCGATGTTCTTGTCCGTAAACATCCGAGCACATTCGCCTTGCTCATGACCATCAACACCTCCGCCCAATGTTTCCCTTGGCACAAACCGATTCACGGGATGGTCTGCATGGACCACGGCAGAAACCGCGAATCGCTTCTCATCGGCGCGCAGCTCGGGTTCTGATAACAGTTGGACAATGCCTATCGCGACAGAACAAAGCGATGCGAGAACGCATCGTACTCTCAACTCCAAACGTCTTCGCGAGACCGCACTGCGTGCGAAATTCATCGATTGATCAATCTCTTTTCGCGACAGCCTTGGAAGTGCGCACTGCCTGTCCGCCCGGGTGCGGACGTCCTCGCATCACTTTCGCTGCTACCGTTGCGTTTTCTCCAGTTTCTTCCTGACTTGGTCTTTCTCGTGGCGAACGTCCTTCAGGTGGCTTTGAAGCAAAGGGAGCTGCGATGCTTGCGGATTCGGATAATGACGCAGAGTCTTGTTTTTCGTACCACCCCAATACGCGGGGCCCGGTTTCTTCGCTTCGCCGATTTGGACAAGCAAATTGTCTTCTTGTCTCTGAAGCTCGTCGTATCGCGATTGAAGCATCCGAATCTCATTCTGCCGAGCCTGTTGTTGCGCTCGAGATTGATTTTCCTTTTGCAGTGCCTCGGCTTTTTGCCGCGATGTTTCTTCTTGCTGCTTTCGGACTTGCTCGAATCCTGCACTTTGCTGCGCCGAGTAATCGGTGGCCTTTTGCGAGTCGTAGCCGAAGCGCTGCTGAAGGTCCTTAGGAAGTTCGGTGAAATAAACCTTGGCGATGCCCGCCTTGCCAGTTAACACAATTCCGTCGGGTTCGACTCGGCTCACGGTGACGTCCTTGTATTCCTTTCCAGTCAGCGTCTTGAAATCATCTCCGAAGGCGACTGCCACGAACGACAAGATCAAAACTGAGAGGAGTTTTGTGTTCACTTTTCTCAACTGGACGTTGTCTTTCTGTTCTCATATTCGGGATTCTTTGGTCAAGGAGAATTGGATGTTGGGCTGCTAGACAACGCCTGTCTCGCAGAGAACTTGCGAAATCCAATGCGCAGCCTTGCAGTTTTTGTCGTGATCGTTGCAGTAACTGCATCGAGTTTCGCGTTAATCGGCTGTCGCCGGGGCGCAGCGGTCCAACACATCGATCCGAATGACCCGGTCGAGGTGGTGATTCCTGAACATGGCGCATACACCGGTGCGTTCATGGATTTTGGCGACGCGGAAGACGACGTCACTCTCGAGACAATTGAGGATTTTGAGCAGATGGTCGGCAAACATCAGGCCATCATTGCGTCGTCCAGTTATTGGGGAGAACAAAATTTTCCAATAGACAATCTCAATGTCATCTGGCGGCACGGTTCGCTGCCGCTCGTATTTTGGTCGCCGTGGGACAGACCCTATGAGGAGGATCATGGACCGGACAAATTTAGTCTGACCGAGGTTCTTGCCGGCAGGTGGGACGCGTACATAGACAAATGGGCCGATGCCGCGCGGAGTTTTGGTCATCCGATAATTGTCGTGTTCGGCGTCGAAATGAATGGGACCTGGTTTCCGTGGTCGGGAGCTTATTACGGCGGCGCGGAATGGGACAAAGACCAGAACAACTGGAAGGGCCCGGAAACATTTCGCAAAGCATTTCGCTACATTGTGGACCGAGTCCGGGCGCGCGGCGCGTCAAATATCAAGTGGATGTTTCACACGAACAATTATCCCTATCCGTACGAAACTTGGAACTGCGCGCCTGCTTACTATCCGGGGTCCGATTACGTCGATTGGCTTGGCCTGAGTGTTTACGGACAGCAGTATAAGGACGAGCCAAATCCGGACATTCCGTCGTTGGTCACCTGGCCCTACGAGGAAATGTCCAGGCTCGATCCCCATAAACCAGTCATGATTGCCGAATGGGCGACCGGCGAATTTCCGCGTTCCGCGGAAGGGGGCGGGGTTGGCAAGGCAGAGTGGATCAGGCAGGGGCTCAAGCTGTTTCGCACACGCTATCCCCGCATCAAGGCGGCGGTTTACTGGCATGAACGTTGGCAAAACGCGGATGGATCTTACAGCAATCTGCGTGTGAACTCTTCCGTGGAATCGCTAAAAGCCTATCGCGAAAGTGTAGCAAATCCGGATTGGTTAGGCGACCTAATTCTGCGAGCGCTACCGAAAAGGTGATTCTGGGGAGGGCACGCGCCTCCCGTGCTGGCGATCGCGCCCTCGCGATCGCGAACTTTGAGCCTGTCGAAGACCCCTGGTTTTGCCCCGGACGTGTTTCGGCGAGGGCGCCGAAACGTGCACGCGAGGGCGCGTGCGCTCCGCGGAATTCCGAGATCATCGTTTCTCACCCGCCGCACTCTTCTGAAGATCGAGAGATATTTTCCACGCCCCATTGGACTCGAGACGCCAGATGCACAGATAGATTCCGTGTTCATTGATCTTGTCGTGCTCGCTTGTGTATTCACCGTATTCATACGCAAGATCAACGGGGCTACTTGTGCCGGTACCTGCTGGCGCACGCGTCGTTTTCGCGTCCTCGTCGGCAAGCATCTTCTCGGCAGCTTTTTTGGCGACGGCGGGGAGTTGGCCGCTGCGATAAACGCGAATGTCGTCGCTGGCGTTGTCGGTGATCGCGTCGGCTTCATCTTCCTTGAGGGATTCTGCAAACCTGCGTTGTGCTTTTTCCAGATCGCTATTCGCAGATTTGGAATGAGGGATGGTGGAGTTTGGAACGTACGTGCTAATTTCCGTCTCCACCTCTCGTGGCTGCGGATGGTCCAACCCAACATCGAGTGCAACTTTCCAAACGCCCTCCTTGTTCTTTTGCCAGATTGTCACGAAATGGCCAAACGCGGCGGGCTTTTGTACGTCACGCGATTTGCTTGATTCCCAGGGGCCTGTCGTATAACCGAACTCGCCACTTCGCGAGATCGCCGCGAAAGCCGGTTGCCAGCTTATGACCGGATCGCTCTTCGCTTCGCGCCAAAACTTTTTCCCGTTGACTGCGATCGGCGCGAAGATTACCGCATCGTCGGCAAAAACGGAGATGGACGCTTCGCGAAATCCCTTTTCGCCGGCAAGTTTAGCGTAAGCCTTTTCAGCAGTGATGAGTGATCTGACGGCTTTTTCAAGATCGACTTCTTCTGCGTGTGCTCCTGCGACGATGAGCAACGCGATTAACGAGAAAAATTTCGATCGCATAGACAAATTCATTGGTTGGCGGCGTCTTGGGAATAAAGACCGTGAAAAGGTCATGGACAACATCGCCAGCCATGAGGATTGGAAAAGTTGCTTTTCAGAAATCGGTCCCGGTCTGCTGCTTTTTGCCCGGCAATGGACGCGCTCAGCAGCTGATGCCGAAGACATTGTCCAGGAAGCTTTCGTCAAGTTTTGGCGGCGAAACCACCAGATCAACAACCGCGCACTGCTTTACGCCACTGTGCGTTCGATCGCTCTCGATTTTATCCGTCGGGACAAACGTCGCGCTCGACGTGAGGCCACCGTTTTGGCGGACGCCGATCCAACTGTCGAGCCGCAGTTTGAATGGGAAGATGAGGCGCAATCGGCGCTCGCTGCGGCCGTCGGCTGTTTGCCGCCTGATCAACGCGAGGTGCTCATCTTGAAAATCTGGAACGAACTCACCTTTAGTGAGATCGCCGAGGCACTCGGCATTCCTCAAAATACCGCCGCGTCCCGATATCGATACGCTCTGGCTAACCTGAAGAAAAACCTGCAACCCCAATGAACGACTTCTCCGAGCTTGAGAATGACTTGAAAGCGTTGCGACCAGCGCGGCCTTCTCCCGTACTTTTTGAGCGCATCGAGGAGGCGATGGCCAATTGTAGGGCGTCTGTACCAGACGCCGGAGGTTGGCGGGATTGGTATCGGCGTTTCACAGAAACGCCCTACAGGTTCGGTATCGGCGTTGCAGCCGCAGTTGCGGCGATCGTTCTGCTCCTCGCGCGAATTAACACCGATCAAACGCGAAACGACAAGGAAATCGCACAAGTTCCATCTGCGTCCGAAACAAGACCGGTCCTGCCTGCCTTCCCGGGTCGCCGCGGCTTCGACGGATCGATTTCCTCTAACAAATTCATTCCCTCTGGGGCGACGGAGGTCGTCTATAATACTCGCGATGAAGGCCTGCAGTTTGCTGACGGCTCGGGGAAACCATTGAGGCGCCTTCGTTATCACACGCAACAGACGTGGCAGTGGCGAAATCCGTCCACGGGCGCATCTCTTCGTGTTTCTTACCCAAGCGAGGAAGTCGTCCTCATTCCCGTTTCCGGCCAATGATTAACCAAACAAAACCATGAAAATTAAATTTATCACAATCATCGCATGTCTCGCCTTCCTGCCGGTTATGGGAGTTGCGCAGACACCGCCCGCGCCGCCACAACCGCCTGGTCAACCGCATCCTCCAGCGCCGGGTGGACATGAAAAGGCGCCCAAAGTTCCGGTGATATTTCTCGGCGTTGAAACATCGCAGGTGCCAACTGTGGTAAGCGAACAGCTAGGTCTGTCCAAAGGGCTCGGATTAGTGGTCGAGTACGTTGTGCCTGACAGTCCTGCCGCGGCAGCAGGCATTCAGCAGAACGATATTCTCAAAATGCTGAACGACCAGATTCTCATCGAACCGAGTCAATTGCGAAAACTCCTTCAGACCTTCGCTGATGGCACGGACGTGACGCTCACCGTTTTGCGCAAGGGCCAAGAGCAGAAGGTCACCGTCAAGCTCATAAAAAAGGAAAGACAACAGCGCCATTCCTGGGCGCCCGGGGACAAACACGACTCGCATTGGGATTTTGATGACACGGGGGACCTCGACGAGCAGATGCAAGGTTTGAAAGAACAATTGCAAGAACAAGTCGGCGCTCAGCGCGGGATGATCCGTGAAACAGTGATGAAAGCTCATGAGGCGGCGAGACGCGCGCGGGAAGACGCCCGGCGCGCCGCGCGAGAAATTCGCATTCTCAGTCAAGATCATGGCGCGCTCAAAGCCAGCAAGATCGACCTCGGCAATGCGCAGATTGTTTTCTCCGATGACAAGGGCGAAATGAAACTAGACACCGTGAACGGCAAAAAACGGCTTATCGCAAAGGATCCACAGGGCAAGCTGCTCTTCGGCGGCCTGGTCGAAACCAAAGAGGATTTGGAGAAAGTGCCAGCCGATGTTCGCGAGCGTTACGAAAAACTACAGCAAAATGATTTACCCGCGGTCGCGCCTGGAACAGAGGCCGACGAAGAGGATGAGGATGAGGACGATGCCGACGAGGACGACGACGCGACGCAATTGACTGACACAGTTTTCGCTCCGCCGTGCATTCAATGGACCTCAATAACGCGAGCTTGAAGCACGCAAGCTAGAAATTTGGCGATCCTGAGGCTGAGGAGAAACTCCGTCGAGCGCCTTAACCTGGCCTGGCCAGCCGCTCGGCGGAGTTTTCCTTTCCGCGTCGCTTTGGTCCGCGCGAGAGGAAGATGTTGAATCTAATCAAGCTGCCCGGGCATCTCATTGGAATTATGAAACCTGGGAAAGACGTTCTCTACTCGGTTATTATGGGCTGGCTCATTTTTACGACGCTGGTGATGCCGCAGCTGGTTCTTACCCGCTGCCTCATTCAGCCGAACTATCGATGGTCAAATGCAGGTTTCTCAGGAATTGGAATGGTGGAGACCTATCGTTCGTCGTCGCAATCTTCGTATTCGTTGCTGTCATGATGTAGT
Source organism: Verrucomicrobiota bacterium (assembly GCA_046732875.1). Lineage (GTDB taxonomy): Bacteria > Verrucomicrobiota > Verrucomicrobiia > Chthoniobacterales > UBA10450 > Udaeobacter. The sequence goes on from JBKPOB010000159.1 coordinate 11,314, forward strand.
ATGGCTGTATGGCTGGCGTGGCGCGCGCATGCCGTTTCATGTATTGGCCTTTCTTTGGACAGCGGCTTTAACAGTCATGCTTGTCCGCGGTGTGATCGAACACGGGCAGAAAATGCGTTTTCGCGGAGACACTCTTCATATTAATATCTGGCTTGGTTGGTTCATTCCTCTCTTTTTGCTGTTCACCGCGCTCGCAATTTACTGGGCCGTGCGCGATCTCTGCAGCAAACGACAGCCCTTCAAACCCGTCTGGTCTCGGCGAAATGTGATTGGCTTGATGATTGCTGGGATGCTGTGGTTGATTGCAGCGGTGCTCTTCCGCATTGGACCTTTGCATGGGCCTGCCAACGTCGCCGCAGTCCTTTTGATGTTCCTTTTCTGGATTGTCCTTAACGTGTGGGGACTGCGAGCGACCGCGATGCCCGCTATCGAACAGACGACGGCAAGATCAAATTCGATGTTGTAGCGTCCGCCGTCCTTAGCACAAAGTTCGCGATCGCGAGACGCGTGCGCTACCCAAGCTGATCCCGCGCGATGCCATTTTCCTTGCCGCCTTAAATTCGCGCGCCTATAACGAGAGCGCGTAATGATGCGGCTCTTTTTGCTTACAGCAGTCATTGCGTTTTCTTCTCCGCTGCTCGCGCAACCATCGTCTCCGTCTACTTCGCCTTCTCTTGAGCAACGCGTCGCCGATTTGGAAGCCTACGTAAATAATTCGGCGCGCGGCGCCGATTCGGCGAACGCACCAATTGCATCAAACATTTCCGGTCCCGGCCCTGCGAACAATGCCTGGATGATGACCTGCGCGGCGCTAGTACTTTTTATGACGTTGCCGGGACTGGCGCTTTTTTACGGCGGGCTCGTGCGTGCGAAAAACGTTCTCTCCGTGCTGGCACAGTGTCTCGGCATAGCCGGCTTGGTAACGATCCTCTGGTGGCTGGTAGGTTATTCCCTCGTTTTTTCTCATGGCACACCCTTTATCGGGGGATTGAAATTTGCTTTTCTGCATGGGGTCGATGGCCGGCCCAACGGTGATTATTCGTACTGGCTGTCGCAGAATGTCTTCGCGATGTATCAACTGATGTTCGCGATCATCACGCCCGCGTTGATCATCGGCGCGGTTGCTGAGCGGATGAAATTCGCGGCTGTGCTGGTTTTTGTCGGGGTCTGGATGTTTGTCGTTTATTTTCCAATCGCGCACATGGTCTGGGGAATCGATGGCTGGATGAACGGAGTTTGGAACGCCGCCGCCAAAATCACTGCCATCGATTTTGCCGGCGGGACAGTCGTCCACATGAGCTCGGGTTGGTCGGCGCTGGTCTTGTGCATTCTTCTCGGGCACCGGCTCGGGTTTAGAAAAGAAATCATGGCGCCTCACAGCATGGTGCTTTGCATGGTGGGAACAGGTCTGCTTTGGGTGGGGTGGTACGGTTTCAACGCGGGAAGCGCTCTTGCGCCTGATGGAATCGCAGCCAATGCGTTCATGAGTACGACTCTTGCCACGGCGGTGGCTTCGTTCACTTGGGCAATGCTCGAGTACGCGCTGCGCGGCAAACCGAGTGTGCTGGGATTTTGTTCCGGCGCGGTCGGCGGACTCGTCGTGATTACACCGGCGTGCGGATATGTCGGGCCGAGTGGTGCAGTGATTATCGGAATCGCGGCGGGAATCGTCCCATTTTTCGCCTGTACGAAATTGAAATCGTGGCTGGGTTACGACGATGCGCTCGATACTTTTGGCATCCACGCGGTTGGCGGAACACTAGGCGCGTTCCTGACAGGACTTCTCGCCACCGCCAGTGTGAATCCAAATCTTTTATTAACCGTCGCTGGACCGTCTAATCCTGCCACGCGAAATGGTCTTGCAAAGGTTGTGGGCCACACGCTCTGGTTGGAGCAATTAAAGGCGATCGCGATCACGATTGTGTTCGCAGTGGTGGGCAGCGCAATTATCGGCGCCGTTGTCAGATGGGTGATTGGATTGCGCATCGCGCCAGAAATCGAGCGACAAGGTCTCGATATCAATCAGCACGGCGAAGAAGGCTATATGACGACAGGTTGATATTTCTAGACGCACTCCCGCCTCGCACAAGGAGGGCTACTCCGCGGCAGGCAACGATTCATTTAGAACAACGCAATGAAGGCTTCGTTAACGATCGCAATCTTTGTCAAGATCAGCGAAATTGCATCGGCTTACCCACCGGCAGAAGTCGCTGCTGAATCAAAAAAGGCTAACGACTTTTTCGAGAAATGCTGGGACGAAACACTTTCACGCCACCCTGTGGACGAATCGTTTTATGGAATCAAGACGCATTACGATCAGCTCGAGGACTTGTCGGACGAAAAGGCCACGGCCGATCAGAAGATTTGGGAACGGCAGCTGGCGGATTTGAAAAAGAACATCAAGTTCGAAGCGCTGGATGCCCAAACGCAGCTGAGTTACAAACTCTTCGAGCGCGAGGCGGCGCGCGAAGCGGAAGAATTTAAGTATCGCTTTGACATTTATCCGGTCAGCCAAATGCGCGGCGTTCATGCCCAGATGCCGACTTTCATGATCAACATTCACAAGATCGATGACGTGAAAGACGCAGAAGCCTACATCGCGCGGCTGCACGGGTTTCCCAAATTATTCGATCAATTGCTCGTCAATCTGAAGGTGCGTGAAAAAAAAGGAGTCGTAGCACCTCGCTTCGTTTTTCCGCTTGTGCTCGACGCCTGCCATAAGGTCATCCAGGGGAAACCTTTCGATCCTGGGCCTAACGACAGTCCGCTTCTGGAAGATTTCACCAAGAAAGTGACAGCCTTAAGCAAGCCGGATGGCCGGATGCGCGACCACCTCGTGGCCGATGCGACTAAGGCACTGAACGAATCGGTCAAACCCGCCTATGAAAAACTGATCGCATTCTTGGAGGAGCAGGCCAAGCGCGCGACCGAAGACGCTGGCGTTTGGAAGTTCAAAGATGGAGCCGAGTTTTACGAATCCGCGCTTCATCGCACGACCACAACAAACATGAACGCGAAAGAAGTTCATGAAACCGGTCTCAAAGAAATGGCGCGCATCCAGGATGAGATGAACAAGATCCGACAGAAGGTCGGCTTTAAAGGCGATCTTCAGGCCTTCTTCAAATTCATGCGCGAGGATCCGAAGTTTCGCCTGCCGAGCAATGAGCAGGGGCGCGCGAAATATTTGGCCATGGCCACCGACATCATCGAGACGATGAAGAAACGGCTCGACGAGCTTTTCGTGACGAAGCCAATGGCCGACATCGTGGTAAAAGCAGTGGAGAGTTTTCGAGAAAAGTCGGCTGGCAAAGCCTTTTATCAGCAACCGGCGCCAGATGGAACGCGTCCCGGGATGTTTTATGTGAATCTACGTAACATGCAGGACAATCCAACTTACGAACTGGAAGCGCTGGCTCATCATGAAGGCATTCCCGGCCATCACATGCAGATCGCGATCGCGCAGGAGCTGAACGGAATTCCGACGTTTCGAAAATTTTCGCGCGCTTACACTGCCTACACTGAAGGCTGGGGTCTCTATAGCGAGCTGACCCCGAAAGAGATTGGGCTGTATGCGGATCCTTACTCCGACTTCGGCCGCCTCTCGCTCGAGCTCTGGCGCGCCGGGCGCCTCGTGGTGGACACAGGGATTCATTCAAAGCGTTGGACACGCGAGCAGGCGATCGATTACCTGATCAAGAACACGCCCAACACGGAGGCGGACTGCACCGACTCGATCAATCGCTACATCGTGATGCCGAGCCAGGCTACCGCTTACAAGATCGGAATGCTGAAGATTCTCGAATTGCGCGAGAAAGCAAAGAAGTCGTTAGGCGATAAGTTTGATATCCGGCAGTTCCATGAAGTGGTGCTGAGCAATGGCAGCGTCCCGCTCGATGTCCTGGAGCAGTTGGTCGATCGCTGGATTAAATCCAAACAGGCCGGCTAGCGGTTAACGGGAATGGATCGCGATACCGAACAGCTTTAATCTCCTTTCAATTTTTCACTATGTCGTGGCAGGTTTGGCGGCGCTCTTCTCGTTTTTCCCACTACTTTACACAGCATCGAATGCCTCTTCATCCCCTTTGGAACAATTCTCGGTGTGTTTACGATTGTTGTACTTTCGCGGGAGTCGGTGAGGGGATCGTTCTTGACGTCGTCACTACAGGCGCCGGCTTGAAAATTGCACGGCTGTAGCGTCCACTGTCATCAGCGGGCAATGGTGAGGTGTGGCACCCTCAATGCTCAATGCGCTGAGGACAGCGCACACTACCGCGTTATTCGAGCACGCTGCTAAGGAGTAGGTGATGGAGCTGCTCTGATTCCTGCTTCTACCCAATGGCCCGGAAGGTGAGTGCCGGTTTCACCGCCGGTCCAAACATAGTGCCTAATCTTCTTTTCCGCCGACGGACGCAGATCGAAATCGATACGCGAATTCAATCCAGTTGCTTTTACTGCGATAGACGCTCTCACTGTGCCGCCTGAGACAAGACTCAACTGATACATGCCTCTTGGCAGGGCGGCTGTGTAATGTCCGTTGATATCAGTGTGGCTAATAAGGGGGGAGACTTGTCGCCCTTTGGACTCAAAACGGATTTCTGCGTCCTTAAAAGGACGGCCGTCCGTGCCTACGACGTTTCCCTCGATGGAAGAAGTTTGTGCGGGGAGGGTCGCTGGGAAGGCGAATGAACCTGTGAGAAGAAGAGTGGCAATAAAACCCCTTCTAGGCATCACCTGACACTGCGCCAATCTTGAAAAAGACGCAACGCAGTCTTCTTCAGGGCACTTGCTGCGAGACCTTATCTTCCCGTTGCGCCGGTCGCTGTCGGGTTCAGGCTCCCTTGAGAATTCTGCAGTTGTTGCCGCCGTAGGGCTTCAGCGCTGCCTCTCTTGACGTTCAAAGCGCCCGCGTCGGCGCTACCACCCTCGTCAACTTCGACCCAGCGACCGCCAATGTGGCTTCCCGTATTCGACGGTACCCAGACCATGTGCTTTCCCTTCTTCGCTGGTGCACTCGCTTGCGACGTTGACGCCGCTTTCAGGTCAAAATTCAGTTGCGTTGGCCGATCCGCGCTGGTTTTCGTATTCATGATGGACGCCTTCACCGCGCCATTCACAACCAAGGTGACTCGGTAAACGCCTGCCGCCAGACCATCGGAGACGTAATGACCTTTCACATCCGTCTTCACAGTCTTGAACAGCGTTTTGCCGTCTCGTGACTCGATTCGAACGTCTGCACCCTTTATCACTTGCCCTTTTGCATCCTTTACGACGCCTTGAATTGCTGAACCTCCAGCCCAGACAGTTGCAACAGAAAGAACAAGCCCAATTAAACCGATACGTAGTAATTTAGTAAACATAGTCATAGTGCTCCATCGGTTCCTACAGGAAACAAAAGGCCAAGTTCCCAAATAAATTCCCTTGAGCACAAGAAAAGTGCAATCGGCAAAATAGAAGAATTCTCTTCAACCCACTTGTATTCCGTCTTTGATAATTCCTAATCAAACTTCGGTGCGAAAGAGATAGTCTGCAAGCGCGGGATTGCGGAGTGCACCGCCCCGCGTGCACATCGGGGCGGCTCACCGCGATGCTCTGGGACCTTGGAAAAAGTTGGCGATGGTAAGGGCCATCTCGCCTGCACTCGGTGCAGGATGTCGTGATTGCGTCCCGGACATCATTCGTTGGTGTAGCCGCTCCTGTGCGAAGCGTTCTCTCTTCTGGAACGGCTGGGGAAAGCCCGATTGCCGTAGAACCAAAGGAGGCAGCCCCGAACGCCTTCGGGGCCGCCCCTTTGAATAACCTAACACTAACGGAGAAATCTAGAATCTCTTCTTTAGCCCGACGTACCAGAACCGGCCTTTGATGGTAGCAAGGGATTCGTCATAGCCATTCTCGAAGGAGCCTGCCACAAACGGTGGATCTTCGTCCGTCACGTTCTGCATGCCCAGCGTGACGGTCGTGTTGTTCAACCACCACTTCCAGTTGCTGCAGCCATACTCGGCTGTTGATACCGGCACCACGTTCTTCTCCTTGCCATCCTTCATCTTCACATTCTTACCACCGTCCTTGGCAAAGCCAGGTACCTCCGCCGGCGCAGGCGGCGGCAGGTTGAATGTGTAGTTCAAGATGAGATCGAGCGTGGTCAACGCGGCCACTTTGCGCGCTCGAAAGGGAAGTGGACCACTCCTTGGTTGTGACGGCTTGGTCGCTCCCGTCAGAGTGAGGTTGTCGTCCTCGTATTGACTGGTCCAGTGGACTACCGCACCGACATCCAAGCCCTGCATCCACGTGTCCGCAGGACCATCATAGAAGATACTGAAGTTGGCCCTATGCCACGGCAGCGAACTGGTTAGCGGGAACGAGGTAGGCACAAACTGGCCAGCGATACCGAATCGCTTTGGTCGTAGACCAGGAAAAATCTCCAACTCAGCGCGTGAGAGCCAGGTGCCGTTGACTGTGGTGGTCAGTCTACCCCAATCGCCATGTCCAAAGATCGTCGAATCGAGAATATAGATTGCTTCGT
>JBKPOB010000160.1:0-15879 GCA_046732875.1 Verrucomicrobiota bacterium
AGGTGACCAAGCTTCATCATATAGATGTAGCCAACCACCACTTCCTGATCGAAAGGATCGCCGGTGCGTCCGTCGAAAAGCTTTGCCTTGCCGCTTTCCTGCACCCAGGTGAATCCCTCCTTCTTTCGGGCGTCATGCAAATATTCGCGAATCTGCTTTTCCTTGATTCCGTCGAACACCGGGGTCGCAACCTTGAATCCGAGTGCCTTCGCAGCAACGCCCAAGTGTGTTTCGAGAACTTGTCCCACGTTCATGCGGCTGGGCACGCCTAATGGGTTGAGCACAATTTCAACCGGCGTTCCATCTGCCAGGAACGGCATGTCTTCTTCAGGAACGATCCGGGCGACAACGCCTTTATTTCCGTGGCGTCCGGCCATCTTGTCTCCGACACTCAGTTTCCGCTTGCTCGCGATATAAACCTTGACCTGCTTGATGATTCCGGGGTCGATGTCGTCACCGCTTTCCACCCGGTCCAGGGCGCGATCGCGCTCGAGTTCGAGCTCGGCAAATTTATGCTCATACGCGCCAATGATTTCACGGATCTTGTTGCGGATCGGACTCGGATCGATCTCGATGTGATCGTGCGCTGTCGCCAACTTTCGCAAGAGCGTTTTGGTGATCTTGCGATTTGCGGGAATAATGATCTCGCCGTTTTTGGCGTTTACGACGTCGAGAGGGACTTTTTCGCCCAACAGGACGTTTGAAAGCGAATCCGTCAATTGCTCAATCAGGGACTCTTTCTTCTTCTTGTGATCTTCGCTGATGGTTTTGAGTTGTCGTCTGGTTTCCGCCGGGGTGAGTTTTTCACGCGAAACTTCACGGCGGGACGAAACCTTTACGTCCATCACAATTCCGTAAGTACCCGAGGGAACGGTAAGCGACGTGTCCTTCACGTCGGCTGCCTTCTCGCCAAAAATTGCACGGAGCAGACGTTCTTCCGGCGCTAATTCGGTTTCACTCTTCGGTGTAATTTTTCCAACGAGAATGTCGCCCGGCTTAACCTCCGCGCCAACCCGCACAACTCCGTCCGGTCCGAGATTGCGCAGAGCTTCTTCGCTGACGTTGGGAATGTCGCGCGTAATTTCTTCCGGCCCGAGCTTGGTGTCGCGCGCCCCGATCTCGAATTCATCGATATGGATAGAAGTATAGACGTCCTCCTTGACCACTTTCTCCGAGATCATGATGGCATCTTCGAAGTTGTATCCATTCCAAGGCATGAATGCGACGAGTACATTGCGACCCAAAGCCAGCTCGCCCTGATTGGTATTTGGGCCATCGGCGATGACTTGACCGCGTTTCACGTGCTGGCCTTTGCGCACAATCGGCTTCTGGTTCACGCACGTGCCGGCATTTGATCGCATGAATTTGCGGAGCTCATAAACGTGAATCCCAGCCTCCGGATCGGTCTTGAGTTTCTTCTTGCTCTCGGGGAGATGACCATCCTTCGTGACAATGATTTGCTCTGCCGTAACCGAGGCGACCTTGCCGCTCTCGGCTGCCAGAACAACCGCGTGAGAATCTCGCGCCACTTTCGCTTCCAAGCCTGTCCCCACGAGCGGCGCCTCGGAAACTACGAGAGGAACGCCCTGGCGTTGCATGTTGGAGCCCATCAGCGCCCGGTTTGCGTCGTCATGTTCGAGAAACGGAATAAGGCCCGCCGCCACCGATACCAGCTGTTTCGGCGAGACATCCATGTAATTTACCTTGGAAGGATCGACTTCGAGAAAGTCGCCACGGTAACGCACAGAGACTTTTTCACCTGTAAAATGTCCGCGTCCGTCAACAGGCGCATTGGCTTGGGCAACGAGAAAATTCTCCTCGCGATCAGCAGTGAGATATTCGATCTGATCCGTCACGCGGCCCTTTTCCACCTTGCGATAGGGCGTCTCGATAAAACCGAACTCGTTGATGCGGGCGAAAGTGCTCATCGAGCTAATGAGGCCGATGTTCGGCCCTTCCGGCGTCTCGATCGGACAAATGCGACCGTAATGAGACGGATGGACGTCACGCACTTCGAACCCAGCACGCTCTCGGCTGAGACCGCCGGGACCCAGAGCCGATAAGCGTCGCTTATGCGTCAACTCTGCGAGTGGATTCGTTTGATCCATGAATTGCGAAAGCTGCGACCGGCCAAAGAAATCGCGGATGACCGCGCTCAGCGCCTTTGGATTGATCAGCTTCTGCGGCGTCATACCGTCGACATTGATGTCGAACAGAGTCATGCGCTCCTTAACCAGACGCTCGGTTCTCGCAAGACCGACACGGCACTGGTTAGCCAGTAATTCACCAACTGTGCGCACGCGACGGCTACCCAGGTGATCAATATCATCAAGCGTGCCTTCGCCACGTCGCAGATTGATCAGGTATTTGATCGCAGCGATGAAATCTTTGTCGGTTAGAATCCGCTCGGTTGGATCAACATTGATCCCAAGTTTTTGATTGATCTTGTAACGGCCGACCCGGCCGAGGTCGTATTTCTTCGGATCAAAGAAGAGCCTTTTCAGCAAAGCCCGAGCATTGGCCACAGTCGGTGGGTCGCCGGGGCGAAGGCGCCGGTAAATGTCCTTCAGGGCTTCTTCCTGATCGTGGGCCGGATCTTTTCGAAGCGCTTTCACGATCGTGTCATCGTTAGAGATGTCGATCACTTTCACCTCGTGAATTTTAAGCGCCATGATCTGGCGGACTGTCGCCAGGGTGAGCGGTTCGAAAGCGCGCGCCACCGTCACATCGCCGTCGCGAATCTCTGCAGTCAACACTTTGGTGGCGAGCTTCTCTTCATCGAGTTTCTCGCTCAGCTTCAGCGTCTCGATATTGTAAAAAAGCTTGATGACGTCCTCGTCGGAGCCGTACCCAAGAGCGCGCAGAAACGTAGTGGCAAGAAACTTCCGGCGTCGCTTGCGTCGATCGAGATAAATGTAAAGAAGGTCCGCAGTATCAAATTGGACCTCAATCCATGACCCCCGATCTGGAATGATTCGGAAACTATAAAGCACCTTCCCGTTTACGTGAACGGTAGATTCAAAGGCGATCCCTGGAGAGCGATGCAACTGGCTTACTACCACGCGCTCTGCGCCGTTGATGACGAAGGTTCCCTGCGGCGTCATCAAAGGGATTTCGCCCATATAGACTTTCTCTTCCTTCGTGCCTTTTTCTTCGCGCAATTGGAATGTGACATGCAACGGCGCGCTGTAGGTCTGCCCCTCGCGTTGCGCCTCCAATGCGCTTAATTTGGGCTCCCCAATTTCATAGTGGCTGAAATCGAGCACCGCTTTTTCGTCATAGCTCTCGATCGGAAAAACCTCTTTGAAAACAGCCTGGAGTCCCTGATTTTTCCGTTTTGAAAAAGGGACGTCCTTCTGAAGAAAATCAACGTACGAATTAGCCTGAACCTCGATTAGATTCGGCGGTTCAATCCCTTCCCTAATGCTTCCGAAGTAAATACGTTCCGACATAAATCACTAGTCAAGAATTAGCCTCGCAACGTCCACACCCCAATCGTGGACGAAACGGGCAAGATTTTAGGGGCTCAGCAACGAGCGAAGGGCACAAAAATGCATCCAAAATGGCGGCTTGTCAAATTGACCACCATCTTGCTGCCCTTCTTGTGCTTTGCCGTTGAGCGCCGGGTTAAAAATAAGTTCTGTCTGCCTGCTTCTGACAGAAAAGGATACTAGCTTAAAATTTCTGCTCCGCAAGGAAAATGTGCCGGGGCGGTCTATACCCCATCCGTCTCAATCATGGATGGTGACAAACAATCGCGACTTGGAGAATTGCAGTGTTATTTAATCTCGACCTTTGCACCGGCGGCCTCGATCTTCTTCTTGATCTCGTCCGCCTCCTCCTTCGTCACGCCTTCCTTGATTGTCTTGGGGGCACCTTCCACAAGCGCCTTGGCTTCCGCTAGGCCAAGTCCGGGTACCGCACCGCGGACCTCCTTGATAACAGCGATTTTGTTCGCGCCCATCTCTTTCAAGATTACGTCAAAGGTAGTTTTCTCTTCTGCCGCCGGAGCTGCCGCTCCACCAGACGCACCGCCTGCGGCCGGACCTGCCGCTAGTGCCACTGGGGCCGCTGCGCTTACACCCCACTTTTCTTCCAGTTGCTTGACCAACCCAGCAATCTCCAGCACCGACAGGTTGCTGAGTTGCTCCACCAATTTATCTGTGTCTGCCATTTTTATTTCCTCCGATTGCCGTTTCCGAAAGCTTTCGGAAAATTAAGGCCAATAGCCATTGGCCCGGACAGTTTTCGTTTGACTTCTCGACCCGCCATTGCGAGCCGAAAAATTTATCTTATGCCGTCGCTTGCGCAGCCGCGCCCTCCTTTTCTGCCTTCGCTTTCAATAGCCGTGCCAATGCTGAGCCCGGTTCGTTCAGCAAGCGCACCAGACGCGTTGCGGGAGACAAGAGCAGTCCCAGCAATTGCGCCTGCAAAACTTCACGCGTCGGCAACTCCGCCAGCTTTTCCAATTCTGCAGCGGAAAGGACTGCCCGGTCAACAAAGCCGATCTTGAGCGTCGCGATTTTGAATTCAGCCGTAAACGTCTTGAAAATCTTAGCCACCGGCGCCACATCGTTCGCCCCGGTAACAACCGCTGTCTGACCGGTCAGCGTCTCACCTGCATCAGGAAAACCAGAATCGGTCATCGCTCGCTTGAGGAAATTATTCTTGATGACGTGAACTTCTGCCCCGATTGGCGCCAGCCGGTTCCGCAATTCACTGAAATCGCCGACCTTCATGCGCTGGTAATCAGTTACGAGCACAAACGGAGAGCGTTTCAACTTCTCGGAAAGATCGGAAACGACGTTAGTTTTTTCTGGTCTCATTTTACTTCGACATCGAGCCTCTCACTACACATTCAAATACGGCGCTGGATCAACATGAACTCCCGGCGACATGGTCGCACTGATTGTCACGCCTTCAAGGTATCGTCCTTTCGCGCTGGCGGGGCGAGCTCGAACCACTGCTTCGATTACTGCGTTTCCATTTTCCACAAGCGCATTTTCTTCAAATGAAAATTTTCCGACCGGCACCGCCACGTTGCCGTTCTTATCCAGCTTAAACTCCACACGACCGGCTTTGACTTCCCCCACAGCCTTGGCTGTGTCCTCTGTAACGGTGCCGGTTCGCGGATTCGGCATCAGTCCGCGCGGTCCAAGCACCTTCCCTAACTTCCGCACCTCGGCCATCGCTGCCGGCGTTGCGATAGCGACATCAAAATCCTGAAAGCCTTCCTGACACTTCTGGATCAAATCCTTCATCCCAACAAACTCCGCGCCTGCGTCCCTTGCTGCTTGCGCGGCCTCGCCCTCGGCAAAAACCAGCACGCGCACTTTTTTGCCACTACCGTGCGGAAGCGGACAGGTCCCCCGAACCATCTGATCGGATTGCTTGGGGTCAACACCAAGCCGGAATGCGACTGTTACGGTCTGATCAAACTTAGTCGGCGGAAACTTTTTCAGCGTCGAGACGGCGTCTGGGAGACTGTAAGCTTTTGCCCGATCTACCTGTTGCGCAGCTGCCTTATAACGTTTGCTTCGATTTCTTTGCATCTTCGTGCGGCAGTTCCATCGACCCAGTCTCCGGAGAGAAACATGAGTCTCCTGCCCAAAATTATTAAGCCGCCCAACCCGGCGGCGGATGGCAAGCTTAGCGGCTTTCCTCGCCTTGTCAAACCAACCTGCCCTTACTGATGCTGAAGGCCAAAAGTGCCGGACCAAGGAGCCCATCGAACATTCAAGACCACGCCGGGAAATAACCAACTCCAAATGACGAGCGAAGCTTGAATCAGCGAAGGAAGACTATGGTTTCCGGGCTTTCATCGCACTTTCGGCGAGCCCCTGCCGCGCCAGGGCGAGATCTGGATTGAGCGCGAGCGCGTGTTCGAAAGCAGCAATGGCGCGCTGATGTTCGCCCAATAAAGCGAGATATCGTCCGCGATTAATCAGCATGTTCGTATAGGCTGGTATGACCTTAACGTTTACTGGATCGCCCTTGGCGAATCGCAGTGTCCCGTCAGCAAGGCCACGCGTTTGCAGACGTACATCAGGCGAATCATGGAAGCCCTGAGTGTCCGCGAGGTTAAAGACAAGCCCTTTTGGAACCAGTTGATATTTTTGACTGAGCCATCTGGTCAGCTCGCCATTGACTGAGTCGGAGGAAAGCAAATCGTTCGTCATGTAAACTGGTGCAACTTTGCTTTCGTTCGTCACCATCGATTGAATCATCTGTAAAAATGCTGTGTTGATTCTTTGGGTGAGCGCCGGGCTCCTGGCAAACGCTCCAGGATCGCGCTCCCATTCTTTAAGATGCTCAACAAATGCGCTGATCTTCTCGCGCGACCGCTCGATCAGTGTGGGATAAGCGTGTTTCAAATAATCGAAATACCACGACCGCCGGAGAAGATTGATATCTATCACTTTAACGTCAGGGCGCACCTGTTCTATTTCTTGGGCGTAGAACATGGGGGAAGCAACCTGCCAATCGAGCGTGAGCAAGAGGCCGTTGGCAGCGATCGTGCTCAACAGATTTTTCACGTAATCGTTCGCAATGAAGTATTGCCTCCGATTATTAAAAGGCCAGTTCGCAGCGAGCGTTGTCGCGCAAACAAGCAAAACAACAGTTGCAACCGCTACAGAGAGTTTCCCGGCTGGCGCGAGCTTGGAAGCCGCCCGTTGAATCAGCCATCGAATGCCAAGCCCAGCGGCAATTGCGATCGATATAAATGTGGGCAGATAGTACGCATCCTTGTCCTCGGCAATTTCGTAGTTGAGCGCGTAAGCCAAATCAGCGATGATGATAGTCAGGAGAAACCAGAAAGCCGTACGGTCGCGTTTGAAAGCATCAACGAACCCGGCGAAAGCCAGAACCAGCGACAAAGGAACCCATGGAAAGCCGAATTCGCGCAGTGCTATTCTACAGAGTTCAGCAAACTGTGCCCCCATTATATTCGGCTTAAAGGAAAAATAGACCTGATACTGCCTGCCCGTGATGTGCCACCATATTTCCGGCAGCGAACGCGGATGACCCCAGTCAATGACAGGCGAGCGCGACGCCGCGAGCGGCAGGTAGGCATAAATGGCGAGAAGTGCGCCAATTGAAATCAATGCGGCGTAAACGAAGCGTCTGCTGGTAAAGAACTTCGCGCCCTGGGTTCGAAAAACAATGACCGCAATGGCAGGAAGGGTTAGCGCCACGGTGACGTGATGAACGCCAAGCGCTAGCCCAAAGACTAGCGCAGCTGCATAAAGGAAAGTGTCGTGCCTTCTGATCGGCTTGGCGGCTTGGCCAGTGTTCGACGCCGTGGAGATATGCGTCCTGTCTTCGACGATTCTGCGGCGCCACCGAAGCATTAGAAAGAAGATAACCAGGATAAGCAGCGTATTCAGCGCATAGACCTCGGTGATGGTCGCGTAAGACCAAAGCGTGCGGGAAAACGCCATGAGCAAACCCGCGCCCAGCGCAGGTCCGGCGACCAGCAGGCGCGCTAGTCCTGATTCCCCAGCTGTTTTACTATCCTGCACGACTTTCTTTCGTCGCTTCGACGTCATGAGAAGTGATGCCGTGATCGTGAGTTCTGCCACCGCAAGCGTAAGCATCGCGCAAGCGAGCGCCGCAAAAAATGCAGACGAAAAGTTAATCCGAACCGCAACGTTTCCGAAAGGCACAAGCGAGGCGAGATGGGCGAGAATGATCCACAGCGGAACGCCCGGCGGATGCGCGATCCCCAGACCGTGAGCGACTACAATTAACTCGCCGCTGTCAGTCAAGGTAACCGTTGGTGCAAGGGTCCAGCTATAGAGAAAGAGCGCCACAAGAAAGACGATGCCAGCGCAAAGGAATTGTACTGCCGCCAGAGAAGTTATTCGGGAATTTGTCGGCCGGGCAGGCTTTGATTTCGGCTCGGGCGTTGCCGCTCCTTGCTGGGCAGCAGTTTTGATACCCTGGGTGTTCTTCGAAATCCCGCGAGCCATGGCCTATCGTCTCGTAAACTCGCTGTCCTGCAAACGATAGTGCACACAGGGGGCCCTGTCGCCGTTAACCAAGTATCAGTTAGGCCGAAACTCCGTCTTCAATTCAAGTTCTTGTATCCCGCGCTTTATTCGCTTCAATCGCGGGGTGATGAAACTCCAAAACTCTTTGCGATGTCCGACTATTTCTGGGTTCTTGATCCTAGCTGTCGCGCATTGCGAGGTCTTCACCGCAGACGTCATTGGACAAACTTCAACTGTCACGCCATCCCCTTCACCACCGACGGCCGATTACGATCTCCGCTGGGGGATAAAGATTCCCATGCGTGACAAGGTGGAGTTAAACGCAACATTGTATTTGCCGAAAACTCCCGATGGATCGTCACCGAAGACACCAGTCATCTTCACACTGACCCCCTACATCTCTGATAGTTACCACGCGCGCGGAGCATATTTTGCATCGCATGGCTACGCATTTGCGCTCGTCGATGTTCGCGGTCGCGGAAATTCCGGCGGCGAATTCGAGCCGTTCGTAAATGATGCACGGGACGGACACGACTTGGTCGAGTGGTTCGCAAAACAGCCATTTTGCGATGGCAAGGTCGCAATGTGGGGTGGTTCCTACGCGGGGTTCGATCAATGGGCGACAGCGAAAGAATTCCCTCCGCACCTGGTGACGATTGTTCCCGCCGCAGCCGCTCATCCGGGCCTCGATTACCCGTCGACTCAGAACGTTGGTCTAACCTACGACATGCAGTGGTACACTCTGACCAGCGGCGACACTGGACAGCAAAATCTGTTCGCTGACCAAAAATTCTGGCGAACAAAGTTTCTGGATGCTTACAAGAAGCACATCCCTTTTAAGTCGCTCGATGCCTTCGTTGGAAATCCGTCGGCGAACTTTCAACGCGTCCTCAAACACCCAACACTCGATGCGTACTACGACGCGATGGTACCGACACGCGAGCAATTTCAAAAGATCACTATCCCGGTCCTGACAATCACGGCCCAATACGATGGAGATGAGCTTGGTGCGCTTACATATTACCGGGATCATCTGGCAAATAGCTCTTCAGAATTGCGCGCGAAACATTTCTTGGTCATAGGGCCGTGGGACCACGCAGGCACGCGTACACCCACGGATGAAGTCGCTGGCGTAAAGTTCGGACCCGGAGCCGTTGTCGATCTGAATGATCTGCATCGACAATGGTACGACTGGACAATGAGAAACGGATCGAAGCCGGAATTTCTCAAAAATCAGGTCGCCTACTATTTGCTCGCACCTGGCAACAGCGGCGCCAACGGCGAGTGGAAATACGCCGATAATTTCGAGACACTCATTGCGAACCCGAAAACTTTTTATCTCGATTCCAAAGACGGTGATGCGAATGGCGTCTTTCGTTCGGGCTCGCTTGCTGAAACGCAGCCGAGTGAGGGGTCGGACACGTTCATCTATGATCCACTGGATACCACGCGCGGCGAAATAGTTGATGGGATCGACCCGAAAGAGAAGACGGCGGGCATCGATCAAACTTATCCGTTGAGCATCGGCAAGGATGGTTTGGTATACCACACGGAGGCGTTGCCTACGGAAACGCCGCTCGTCGGCTGCCCAGCTGTAACGTTGTGGTTATCAATCGACACGCCTGATGTCGATGTTTCAGCCCACCTGTACGAAATCCAGCCCGACGGCACCAGCATCGCGCTTTGGAGCGATACCCGCCGCTTGCGATATCGCGACTCGCTGCGCGAAGCGAAACTGGTGAAACCGGATGAAATCATACGCTGCGATTTCGACCCGGGTTTATTTGTCGCGCGTCGACTGATGAAGGGCAGTCGCCTTCGTCTGGTTGTTTCGTCGCCCAATTCCATTCACTTTCAGAAGAATTATTGTTCAGGCGGAATCGTTGGGGAAGAAACGGCAAAGGACGCCCGCACCTGCCACGTGCAGGTCTTTCATGATGCAGCGCATGCCAGCACGATTCAACTTCCGCTCCGCGCACCAACTAGTTCGCAACAGTAGAGCGAAAGCACGATGGCCAGAAAAATTCGTGTCGGCATACTATTTGGTGGTCGATCTGCGGAGCATGAAGTCTCCCTGCAGTCAGCGAAGAATATCATCGATGCGATCGACACAAGTAAATACGAAGTCATCCTGATCGGCATTGATAAAAAAGGACGATGGCATCTCAACGAAGAATCGCGATTTCTTCTTCCGACCACTCAATTAGGATTGCCGAAACTCGCGGAAACCGGCGAAAATCTCGCGCTAGTTCCTGGCACACAAAACGAGCAGCTTGTCGCGCTCTCCGGGCTGCAGAAGCTTGGTCCTTTGGATGTGATCTTTCCTGTTCTCCACGGTCCGTTCGGCGAAGACGGCACCGTCCAGGGACTGCTGAAGCTCGCCAATATTCCGTTTGTCGGCGCCAGCGTTCTCGGTTCAGCTGTCGGCATGGACAAGGATGTGATGAAGCGGCTTCTAAGGGATGCTGGAATTCCCATTGCCAGATTTATCGCAATCAGCAGGCATTCATCGCAAGAAATTGATTTCGACCACGCGCGAGGACAACTCGGTCTGCCGCTTTTTATTAAGCCTGCCAACCTCGGCTCATCGGTAGGCATTCATAAAGTCAAAGATCGCCAGGGATTCGAGCGCGCGATTCATGATGCGTTCACCTATGACAACAAGATCTTGATCGAGGAATGCATCAAAGGGCGCGAAATAGAATGTTCCGTGCTCGGTAACGACAAGCCAATGGCATCAGTTCCGGGCGAGATTTTGCCTCGCCACGAATTTTATTCATACGAAGCAAAATATCTCGATGAGAATGGCGCATTGCTGGAAATACCGGCAAAGCTGCCGCCAGAGATTTCGGACCGGATTCGCAAGCTGGCCATCAAAACGTTTTCCGTGCTCTGCTGTGAGGGAATGGCGCGGGTCGATTTCTTCTTAAAAAACGGTGAAGAAATTATCGTTAACGAGATCAACACCATTCCTGGGTTCACCCGAATAAGCATGTATCCGAAGCTGTGGGAAGCGACCGGAATCTCGTACCGCGAACTGATCGACAAATTAATACAACTCGCAATGGAAAGGTTTGAGCGGGAGAAACAATTGAAAACTGATCGCGCATGATCCTTGGCAAATCGGCATTGGTGCGACTGATCTGGAGCGCATTGGCCATCAGCACGCTTACGGTGCCGGCAACGCAAGCATGGGCGGATGCCGAAATCGTGATCGCCATTCGTTACCTGCAAGCAGAGGGAACAAGTCACTCCCATCTCTTTTTGTATCGCGAGGATGGAAAACTGCTCCGGGAATTAACGAATGATAACTCTGGGCAGGACTCCGCTCCGATTTTTGCAACTGATGGCAGCACGATTGTCTTCACACGCGAAAAATCCAATAACGCTCGCGAATTTTTGAGCGTTGATCCTCTGGGCAAGAGATTGAAGAAATTGGAGGCTGCGCCTGATTGGTACATCGCTGCGAAAAGCTCGCCGTATTTCACAAACGCCGAGCCCGAGGAATTGGCATCTCCCAATCCTTCAGCTTCACCTGAGGACTCTGCATCCTCTGCCGCAGCGCCAATACCCATCTACAAATCACCCGATGGTTCTGTCGAATTGATATTGCCGGAAGACCACAACAGTGAAGATGAGCAGATCGACGGACCGGGACACGGAAAACATTACCTGCTCCGCGATTTGAAAAATGGAACTGAAATTGAGTTCGACAAAATCCCTGGGTTTTACGGTGCCTTCGGGTTACTGCACGAGAGCCAGGAAAAGGATCAGCATTTTCTTTTCGAAGGACCGCTGCGACTGGCGTTTTTCGATTTGCACTTGAACAGCACGGACGGTGACACGGTTTTCGCGCTCGACCTCACCGGGCCACGACTCGTTAGGCTGTCACCAAACTGGGCCGCTCCGATCCCGCTGCCCGGTGAAGCAGCGTTTCTCACATTTACAGAGAACCGTTATGTGCCTATCCCTGGCAGCAAAAAGACGGCAAATTGCTCTTACATGGAACACTGGGACGAAAAGCTGAACAAGATTCGTTACGCGCGCGAAAAATCCGCCGCGCTTTGCTACGGAGCGTCGATGTATCGACCTGGCGAAGATCCTCGCGTCATCACGCTGCGCAGAGGCGCGGATTAGTTCCTTCATGAAAAAAAGTTGGGCAGCAGTTTTGCTTGGTGCGGTGTTGTTAGGCAATGCCTCCGCTGCGACTGAATCGCTGGATAAACTGGCCGATGATTTTTGGGCCTGGCGCGCGAAATACGCGCCATTTACGGGCGACGATGTGAATCGTATCGAGCGACCCGGCGGAACTCGCGATTGGTCGCGAGCCAGTATCGACAAACAACGAAAGGATCTCGCGGAGTTCGAAGCGCGCTGGAAAAAACTGGATCCAACTACCTGGCCAATCCCTCAGCAGGTTGACTATCGTCTGATCGGTTCGGCCTTGGCGCGGGTGCGCTGGGAACTGGACATCAACCCCCGCTGGAAGCGCGATCCCAATTTTTATATCGCGCAGACGCTCACCGCGCTGGCAGAAGCGCTCACCGTCCCCGCGCCGTACGATGAGGCGCACAGCCGCGAGATTCTTACGCGCATCGAAAATATTCCGTCTATCCTCGAGCAGGCGGCGCAGAATCTCGACAATCCGCCCGCACCATTTGCCAGCGTTGCGATCCAAGCGCTTGATGGGATTCGTGACCGCCTCCGCAAAATGGCGAGTGCACTCACAGGTCCGCCAAAGGACGGACTCGCCGTGGCGAGATCGACCACTCTCAAGGGATCGGAATTGAATGACGCGTGTGAACGCGCAGCTGATGCTTTGGAGAAATTCCAGCGACAACTCAAAGAGAAGCTGCCGAGCCTTCCCCAGCAAACGGCGCTCGGTCGCGACGCATATGTCTGGTTTCTGCGAAACGTGGCACTGATGCCCTTCACACCAGAAGAACTTCTCGCAATGGGTCGGCAGGAATGGGACCGCGCGGTGGCGTTCGAGACTTTCGAAAAGAATCGCAACAAAGACGTGCCGTCGCTCAAGATTGCGGCGGACCTGAATAGCTGGATCAAAGACGCCGCTGAAAAAGAAATTCAAATCCGGAAATTCCTTGAGCAGCACGGGATTCTAACAGTTCCGGATTGGGTCCAGCGTTACACGCTCCGACCGACTCCGGAATATTTGCGCGCTCTCGGCTTCACCGAGAACGATGATTTCACCGGTCCGTCCCGACTCAAGGAGAACTGTATCCGTTACGTACCTGAGCCGTCAGAAAAACTTGGTTATTTCTGGCGCGCGACCGCAGAGGACCCACGACCCATTACTGTTCACGAAGGGATACCCGGCCATTACTTTCAGCTTTGTCTTTCTTGGAAACACGAGGACCGGATCCGTCGTCATTACTACGATTCCGGTGCAAACGAAGGGATCGGCTTCTACGCCGAGGAGATGATGTTGCAGGCCGGTCTATTCGATGACAGCCCACACACGCGCGAAATCATCTACAATTTCATGCGGCTCCGAGCGCTGCGCGTGGAAGTGGACGTGAAACTTGCGCTCGGCGAGTTCACGCTGGAACAAGCCGCGAAATATCTGCAGGAGAAAGTTCCGATGGACGCGGATACTGCGCGCCAGGAAGCGATCGCCTTCTCCACAGGGCCTGGCCAGGCGATCACTTATCAGATCGGCAAACTCCAAATCATGAAATTTCTTGCTGAGGCGCGCATGCAACAGGGTGAAAAATTCAATCTCCGTGCGTTCCACGATTTCGTGTGGAAAAACGGAAACGTACCGATCGCGTTGCAGCAGTGGGAATATTAGGGCGGAAGATAGGCAGCTTGCCTGACTTCCGTCTAATCGACGATCTCGAGGCCCATCTGACGGGCCGTGCCCGCGATAATGCGGAAAGCGGCTTCGTCGTTACGCGCGTTCAAGTCCTTGCGCTTGGTGTTCACGATATCCATGACCTGTTTGCGCGTGACCTTGCCAACTTTTGTTTTGTTAGGCTCTTTAGAACCGGCGGCGATGTTGGCCGCTTTCTTCAAAAGGACCGCAGCAGGCGGACTCTTCGTGATAAATGTGAAGGATTTATCTTTGTAAACAGTGATAACGACCGGAAGAATGTCGCCAGCCTGCTTCTGGGTCGCGGCGTTAAATTCCTTGCAGAATGCCATGATGTTAACGCCGCGTGGACCGAGCGCAGTTCCAACGGGAGGCGCGGGGTTAGCTTGGCCCGCGGGAATCTGGAGTTTGATTTCAGCTACTTTTTCTTTTGCCATTTCAGAAAGTTGTTAGTTGAGAGGTGATTGTTGATACATCTTACCCGCGCTCAACCTGCCAATATTCCAGTTCCACCGGAGTAGCGCGGCCGAAGATAGTAACTGAGACGCGCAATTTGCCTCGCTCCGGATCGATTTCTTCGACGATTCCGGTTTGATTCTGGAATGGCCCATCGGCAACCTTCACGGACTCGCCTACCTCGAAGCTGACCTTGGGTTTCACCTTTTCTTCGCGCTCTTTCATTTGCGCGAGCATGCTATCCACCTCCGACTGCCGCATCGGAATCGGTTTGTCCTTGGTGCCGGCAAATCCAATCACGCCAGGTGTGTCGCGGATGAAATACCAGGTGCGCCCCACCAACTGGTTGTTTTCGTCGAGCAAATGCATGTTAACAATCAAATAACCGGGGAAAAACTTTCGTGTCGTCTCGCTCTTCTTCCCTTTCTTGATTTCCGATACGCGCTCCGTCGGGACAAGCACATCATAAATTAAATCGCCCATTTCCTCCGTCTTGACGCGCTTCAAGATGTTCTCGCGCACCTTGTTTTCCTGACCGGAAAGCACGTGGACGACGTACCATTGGTCTTTGCCTGCGAGTGTCTGTGCCATAAATCAGTGCAACCGCGTGAAAAAATGGACAACGTTCACCAGAACCAGATCGAAAAGCGCGACGTATCCGCCAAGCAATAACATCGCGATAACCACCACCACGGTCGAGTCACTCAGTTCCTTGTAACGGCGGAATCCTTTCTCTTTTGGGTCCCACGGCCACGAACATTTTTGCAGCTCGACCCTAACTTCGCTGAAGAAGTTTTTGATTTTGGTGATCATCTACTTCAAAACAACATTCAACATGCAACAAGCATTCGCGGTCGTTCAATCCACGCCAGGAGGGACTCGAACCCCCAACCGACGGTTTTGGAGACCGCTACTCTACCAATTGAGCTACTGGCGTAATTTCTAATCCTGCTCGTGCTCGTAATCATGATCGTAATCGGCTCCACTCGATCATGAGCAGAAGCACGAACACGATCAGGTGATAATTTAGTCCAGAATATCACTCACGCGACCGGCACCAACGGTCTTGCCGCCTTCACGAATGGCAAAGCGAATTGTTTTTTCCATCGCGATTGGCGTGATCAACTCAACTTCGATTGAAATGTTGTCGCCGGGCATGACCATTTCTACGCCTTCGGGCAACTTAACGGTCCCAGTTACGTCCGTGGTACGGAAATAAAACTGTGGCCGGTAATTAGTGAAGAACGGAGTGTGACGTCCGCCTTCCTCTTTGCTCAGCACGTAGACTTCGGCCTTGAATTTCTTGTGCGGCGTAATCGAACCGGGCTTCGAAATCACCTGGCCGCGCTCGACTTCTTCCTTCTTCAAGCCGCGCAACAGAACGCCCACGTTATCGCCCGCGCGCGCTTCATCGAGAAGTTTGCGGAACATTTCGATGTCCGTCGCGACTGTCTTCGCCGTAGGACGAATGCCGACCAGCTCGACTTCCTCCATTTTTTTGAGAACACCGCGCTCGACACGACCCGTCGCAACTGTGCCGCGACCTTCAATGTTGAACACGTCCTCGATCGGCATCAGGAATGGCTGATCGACCGG
>JBKPOB010000161.1:0-16620 GCA_046732875.1 Verrucomicrobiota bacterium
GCTCAGCTAAGACTCGCATCGCCAATCTTTGCATTTGCCGGTGACCGTTTTGTTATTCGCGATCCATCAGAGCAGCACACTCTTGCCGGCGGAATGGTGCTTGATCCAAATGGCGGGGAATTTCGTGACGAGGCGAAACGCAAATTGCTAAAGAGTCGGGCCACGCATCCCGACGATGTGCATCTTTGGGTGGGCTCTGAAGTTGGCCTGCGCAGATTTGTGTCAGTTCAAGGTCTCCTGGATAAATCTCGGTTCAGCAACAGCGAGATCGCTGACGCCTTATTGGGCCTGAAACGCGACGAGGAAGTTGTCGTTCATGACAAGATCGCGGCTGATGCCAGCACGTGGAAGGCCTTGAGAGATCGCGCCACTCGCATCATCGACAAAGAACTTAGCAAGAATCCCGAACGCGCTGGTTACGACTTGAGCGAATTGCGCGCCGCAATGCGCGACAAATCAACAGGTGTTTTCGAAGCTCTGATCGCCGACCTGTGTTCCCGCGATTTTGTTCGGAAACAATCTACAATTACACGCCGTTCACATCGGCCGGCTTTGCCGGTACAGCTGCAACCTGTTGCAGCGAAATTTCATGAAGAATTATGCAAGAAACCGTTCGATCCGCCGCCGCGAAGGGAGCTCGAATGCGGCCTGGAAGCGCAACGAGTTCTCCGATTCTTGATAGAGAGCGGAGAAGTGATTGAAGTCTCCTCGGACGTCGTGTTGTTGCGCGAGAACTTTGAACGCATGAAAAATGCAGTCTCTGATTTCATTTCCAAGAATGGACCGGCTACCGTGAGCGAACTGCGACAGGCGCTGGAGAGTTCGCGGCGAACCATGGTGCCGTTTCTCGAAAGACTCGACCGCGAAGGATTGACACGGCGTATGGCAGACAAGCGCGGCTTGCGATAGACCCGACGTATGGGACAAATGGGACGTATGCAGCGGGAGCCAGGCAAAGAGCGTCTTACGCCCCGAGTTTCGCTCCACCTTGCCACTTCATTCGAAGCCGCCTGGCAGCATGTGCTCCTCCCGTGGTTCGAAAAAGAAGCTCCCCGCGCGGTCGAACAGCAGGCGCCGGTTGCGGTAGTGACTCCTTCTCGCAGCCACGCATACTTTCTACGCAGCAAACTTCTCACGCGTAAAATCTCACTGCTGGGAGTAAAATTCCTCTCGCCTGCCCAACTGCGCGAAATCCTGCAGCGCGGTAGGGGTCTCAATCTTCCATTGCGGGAACATTTGCGTTTGCTCTTCGCGATTGGAGCCGAAAGAATCGCGGCAACCATCGACAGCGAGCAATCGGGATATCTCGTTGCGAAATCGGTTGCGCGCGATCCCGATCACTTCCTGCGCATCTTTGACGAATTGGCTGCTGCCGGATGGAGCCTCTCGGAGATCGACGAGCCTGTTCTGAGCGAGATCGCAACATCTTTCGAAAAACTTTGCCGCCAATGCGGTTTCACATTTGTTCATCAAGCCGACCGTCTCGCAGTCGCGAACGCGGAAAAATTGCCTGCCCAATTCAGCAGTTTGCTTGTTACCGGTTTTGATGGCGCACAGTGGCCGCTTTGGCCGTTGTTGCATGCCGCTGCAAAATCGTCGGCGCGTGCCGCGATCGTTTTGAATGATCCTCGCGACGAAGCACGGGACATGGATGAAACCTGGATCGGTACATGGGAAGAAGTTTTTGGTGCGGCGGATCCGGTTGGCGAAGCGACCAGTGATTGGGACCAGCCCGGGTCAACGCCGCCGCCTACAGCGCTGCCGGAAACATTTTTTCTGGTCGCACGCGACGCGACTGAACAGGCACGAGCAATTGTTGCACTGACCGCCAGATTTCTCTGCGAAGACAATTGCGAGCGCATCGGAATTCTGTTTCCGCAAAGAGGTGCGCTGCCACGACTGGTTGCCACATTTCTTAATTCAGCGCAGATCGCCCATAACGATGGGATTGCGCATCCGAGCCCGAGCGTTTTTGACGACGAGGCCTGGCGCGCATGGCTGGAGCTGCAGCAAAATCCGCGTTTGAAATTCCTTTTTCGATTTCTCCGCGCCACAGATGCGAAGATTTTCCAAAACATTTCCATCTTGGACGTCGAAGAAAAATTGCGCCGCACCTACGATGACCTGCTTATCGATGACATCGACGTTCTCCGCGAAGCTTGTATGCGTTCGGAAGAGAGAGCTCCAATCGCACGGGGACTGGAAAAGATCCAGTTTCTGCCAGCGGCGGCGACGTTCACTGAATTTCGCGAGCAGACGAAAACGATTTTCGGGCGGTTAGGTTGGAAACAACATTGGAGTGAAATCGAACGGCTTAGCCGTGATTGGGCGGAGCGCGTGCCGAAAGCTTTTTCGAAGGCCAATTATTTGCGTTGGCTTCGCGAAATTCTCGGCGCGCCCTCGCTCAACCGTGATGAATACGGCGCGCATCCATACAGTCGTGTGCATTTGCTTCCGTACTCGGAAGCAGAGGGCCAATCCTGGTCGCATCTCATTTTCGCAGGATTGAATGAGGAAGCATGGCCGGCGCTCGACGAGGAATTCATCGGCGACCAGCAGATCGATGAGTTCAACGAGCGAAACAAGATTTTGAACCGCCGCGCCGTGAAACGCGGCCGTCACGGCGAAGGCCAATGGAGCATTGCCGATGGCAAAACATTTCTACTCGCCTCAACGGAGCGTCGTCAGATTCGCCGGCGGCAACTTCGTAATCTTTACGAATCCGCGACCGCTGGCGTCGGGGCCACGGCGAATCTGTACTCCGAAAGTTCTCCCAGCCGAATCGCCAATCCGACGGAATTTTTTTCGCGTATCTATTTTGCCGCGCGACACCGCGGCGTTTCGCAACGCATACTGCAGGCGCTGGAACAGCAAACGCGAGCCTGGCTCAACGGCTGGTCGCCAGTTGACGCCCAAAAGGCCGATTCGATCAGCGTAGGCCGAACCCACTACGCTTATGACATGCGCCGGCAACGGCGCGCGTTTGGCGAATATGAGTTTGCATTGCGCGCGCCATCGGACAGTCCAGTCACGCTGCGCGTGACTGATTGGGAGGCCGCATTGAACTGGCCGGCAGTGGTCTGGATGAAAGTTTTTCTCGGGGTCGAGTCTAACAACGAGAATGGCGACGCGTGGGCAAAGGCGACCGGCCAATGGGTGCATCGGTGGCTGGCAGAGAGTGTACGAAGTGCAACTGGCGATGCGTTTGTCGCGCTTCGTCACGTCGATGAAATCCGGGCGCGGCTGGCAGAGAATGCGCGGCAATTTTTAAGCGAGGTGCGCGCGCTGTGCGCGGCTCGGAAGCAATCACTGCCGGATTGGTGGATGTCCGGATGGAGCAATGCTTTTTATGTTGCAGACTGTCTGGCCGCAAAATTGTCCGGCCTCGAAGGCGATTGGACGCACATGGCTCCGGAGTGGACGCTCGATTCACCGACGAACATCCTGCTGGACGCAAATCAATCACTGCGCGTGCGAGGCCGGATCGATTTGATTCTCGCGCGCGGCGAGGGCGATCGCTCGCGCCTGGGGTTTACCGATCTGTGGTTGATCGATTACAAGACTGGCCGACAACGTGGACTCAATGTTCGGGAGTTGCGTTCCAAGGAAGCGACTGCAGAAAAGTTTAGAAAGTTATTGATAAAGGGCCGCGGCGTACAGCTTGCCCTGTACGCGCTGGCGGCGCACGCGCTGGGCGCCTCGAATGTACAACTGGCGCTGTTAGGTTTGGCCGATGAATTAGAGCCGCAATTTCATCTGACAGACGCGCTCGCTCAGAAAGATTTCTGGCAAGAGCTCTATCAAATGCAAGAGACCGGCGTGTTCGGGATGATTGGCCCGGTCCATGCCGAATATGGTTTTGCCTACGATTATCCCCTAGCCACGCTCGCGATCGATATGGACCTCTTGCAGGAAAAATGGGCCATGACGCATTCTGCGCTGGCAATCGAATCGGGGGAATACACATCATAATGACTGCGGATCAGGATGCGCGCCAACGGTTCGCCTGCGAGTTAGAGACAAATTTTTCCGTCATTGCGTCAGCTGGTTCGGGCAAGACGCGTGCGATTACGGATCGCGTACTGGAAATTGCTAAAAATCGGAACGCGCTTAAGCGGCTTCCGCAGCTAGTGGTAGTGACTTACACCAATCGTGCCGCGGATGAAATGCAGCAGCGCACGCGGCAGCAAATCCTGGAGGCAGGTCTTTCGCTCGATGTGATCGAAGCGTTCAACCGCGCGTTTTTCGGGACGATTCATAGCTTTTGTATGAAGCTGCTTGCGACGCATGGCCATCATCTCGGCTTACCGCCAAACCTGGAACTCATTACCGACGATGCGGACCTCTGGAATCAGTTCGTGCAACAATACACTACGATCGGTAGAACGTTGAACGAGCAGAACCGGCGTGTCCTGTTACGCCATGTCCAGGCGCGGCGCTTGATGGAGTTGGCTCGCAATTCTGATATCGATCTCGCGGCCCAGGAACCGGCCACATCGTGTGGCGACGCGGACTTTGCTGAAGTTTATCGCGCGGCCCAATCGCGCGCACCGGACACAATTCCACGCGCCAAAGCGGAATTGAAACGCTGGGAAAAACGATGGCGCGAAACGGAAGAGTTCGTCGGCTGGCCCGCCTGCGTCACAACTTCGAAAGAATTTGTTCGTATCTGGCGCGAGGCGTTTCGGCCCTTACGCGACTGGGTGAATGCGTGCGCGCTTTGTGTCGCCGCGGAAGTGCAACGCGATTACCGCGAATTTCGACTCGAGCGTGGTCTGGTGACTTATCCCGATCAGATCGCGCTCGCGACGGAGTTGATGCGACTGCCAGAAGCAGCACGCCGTATTCGCGAGAAAAATTATCGCGTTATTGTGGACGAAGCCCAGGACACTGACCCGCAGCAATTTTTTGTCCTGTTGGAAGTCGCGCGGTCGCCAGAAGCGAGCGGCGCCTGGACAGAAAATCAATCTCGTGCAGACAGTCCGCCGCGGCGCGGCCATTTCTGCATGGTTGGCGATTTCCAACAATCCATTTATCGCGATCCTGCGGATCTGGCGCGTTACCGCGAACTACACGAATTACTCGTCAAGAAGCGCGCAGCAGAGGAATTGAAATTTTCCGTCACATTTCGGCTGGATACTGCGCAACTCGATTTCGTGAACAGAATGTTCGGTGAGATCCTGAACGACCAGGACGGGCAAGTTCGATTCGTTAAGATGAATCCGCGTTCAGATGTCTTGCCCGGGCAGGTGATTCGCTTCGATTTTGGCTGTGACGTCGATTCCAAGCTCACTGAAGCGCAACGTGCGATTTTGGAAGCGCGGGAACTGGCAGGCTGGGTGGCCAGCACAGGGTTGAAAAATTTGCGCGCGCAAACATGGAAAGACGTCGCCATCCTGTGTCCGCGCAAGGCATGGCTGTCAGCCCTGCGTGACGCGTTGCTCGATTTCGATGTTCCGGTCGAAGTCCACTCGGAAACCGATCGGCAGGGAGAGAATCCAGCGTATGCATGGCTGACAGCCCTGCTGGTAATCATGACCGATCCAAACGCCAGCTACGAAATCGTCGGTGTACTACGCGAAATTTTCGGCCTCTCGGATGACGAGCTGGCGCGCTTTTCACAAAGTTTGGGCTCCCGTTTCCAAATCGCACAGCGAACCAGCGGCCGCGGTTCCGTGGCGGATTCATTAAATCGGTTGCTGCGAATCCGCGAAGCCATTGCGCATCAACCCTTGTTCACTGCGGTTCAGGAAATGGTCAGGATCACCCAATTGCGTGAACGCTTGCGCTCCCTTCCCCCCGAGGAATTTGGTGATTTAAACGCAGAGCTCGACCAGCTACTGGGTGCTGCCGCGAGCGCTGAAGGACGCGGAGTTTCGCTTGCAGATTTCGCGCAAAGCCTGCGAACAAAATTTCATGCTATACGCGAGAGCCACCCTTCACCACGCGAAGCGATCCAGTTGATCACGGCACACAAAGCAAAGGGATCCGAGTGGCAGGCGGTAGTTGTTCCGTTTCTAACTCGACAAGTCTACACAACCGCGCCGCCATATCCGCGGGTTATTAGACAGATTGAGACTAGCAGGGCGAAGATTCTGTTCGACCGGACGGACTACGACGAGTTCAACGAAGAAGTGAAGTTGGCAGAGCGACAGGGAATGGAGCGGTTGCTTTATGTAGCACTGACCCGCGCGAGGCACACGCTCGTCCTGGCATTCGACCGCGATTTTTTTCTCAACGCGCGAGGACACTTCCACAGCGATTCACAAATCAAATGGCTGCGAGCAGGCGATGGCGAATGCAATGCCGAGGTCGTGACTACGCTTTCCACAGAAGCGCAGGAATGTGGTGAAACTCGCGATAGACAAGGGGGAGCTCCAAGCGAGCCCCTTCGCGAAAACCTAGGAAAACGGGAGCTCGGTTGGATCGATGATGCGCGACGAAGCGCCGCGCGGTTTGTCCGTACCATCAGTCCAAGCAAATTCGCACCTGAGGAGGAAATTGAGCCAGGTAAAAGTGCGGACGCATGGCTCGAGATCGAACCAGAGTTGCGCCCGCCGCGGATCGACACCCCTGCGACACGGTACGGCGTTTGGTGGCACGAACTTGCGCAGGAAATTCCATGGAGTCTGGAAGCGGATGCGTGGCAAAATGTTTTCGAAGAATTCCTCACCGCGTCCCCTGATCCCGCCCGTTCACGGCGCGAATGGACATTGTTGCGCAATCGGATTTCGCGGCTGTCGGATTTTCCCGCACGCTTTTCGAACGACCAGACGATCATTCACTCCGAAATGCCATTCCTCTGGCAAATCGACGAAGGCAAATGTCTCGAAGGAATCGTCGATCTTGCGCTGTTTCAACCAGGTGATAGCAAATGGTTCTTATTGGATTGGAAAACGAACCGGATCGAGCAAGGTGAGCTCGATAAGTTGCGCGCGGCATATCAGCCGCAGATCGCCGCCTATTGGAAAGCTGTCACGGAAACGACGAATCAAACAGTCGGCGCGGCAATTTATTCGACCGCGACTGGAGAGTTCATTGCTTACGACCGTGATCAACTCGCGCGCGAATGGGAGCGAGTGCGCGATTTACCGCAGGCCGGGCTCGTCGCAGCAATCAACTCTCGCGTTCGCCGCGGATGAATTGCTCGACGCAGCGATACGCTTCGTCGTCGGTCATTTGAACCGGCGGATGTTTGGAGAAATATGCAGAGGGGGAATGCAACACGCCACCGATACCTCGATCGAGCGCAAGTTTGCAACAACGGATCGCGTCGATGGCCACGCCGGCGGAGTTTGGCGAATCTTCAACGGAAAGTTTCAAATCGATTTCCATCGGCACATCGCCGAAGAGACGGCCTTCCACGCGAACAAAAGCGATCTTGTTATCAAGTTGCCACGGCACGTAGTCGCTCGGACCGATGTGAATATTTTCATCTGACAGGCGTTCGCCGATCACCGATTGCACCGCCTCGGTTTTCGAGGTCTTCTTCGAAGCCAGCCGGCTGCGATTGAGCATGTTTAAGAAATCAGTGTTACCGCCAGTGTTCAGTTGATAGGTGCGGACCAGCTTCACGCCGCGCTTGCGAAAAAGATCAACCAGCGCCCGATGCAGGATCGTAGCGCCCATCTGCGCCTTGATGTCATCCCCTATGATCGGCAGATTCTTATCGGCAAATCGCTTTGCCCACTTTGGGTCGCTGGCGATGAAAACAGGAATGTTATTGACGAACCCGAGCCCGGCCTCCAGAGCGCAACTGGCGTAGAAGCGGGTCGCCTCTTCGGAGCCCACCGGCAAATAATTAACCATTAGCTCTGCGGAGGAGTCTTTCAGTTCGGCAACGATTTGTTCGCGAGTGGATTCTTTCTCCAGAGGAAGGAATGTGCGCAATGGGTCCTGATCGCGCATGTGCCCAGGGTACCCATCAAAAACGCAGCCCATTTTCACTATGGCACCGGTGAGCTTAACCTTTTCGCAGAACACCTTCGTGCAATTGGGAGGCGCGAAGATCGCTTTGCTGACGTCCAAGCCTACCTTGCGCCGGTCGATATCGAAAGCGGCAACTATTTCGATGTCGCCCGGCCCGTATGAACCGATTTGTCGGTGCATCAATCCGATGCCACTGCTGTTGACGGAGGAGCCGTCGTAAAAATTAATTCCCTGGACCAGGGAGCTGGCGCAGTTTCCGACGCCGACAATGGCGATTCTTATTTTTCTCATTTCTAGACTGTTAAAACTGAAAAGCTATCTGAATTAAATGATTCGGAGCAAGACCGAAGTTAGGCCGCTTCAATCACGATGCGGTGTGCCCGCCTGTGGCGGCTCCGAGTGTCGCAAGCGCGAAATGTGTGCGAAGTCGCGCCGACTTGCAAGAACTGATATAAGGGGAAAAGTCACGGGCATTCCTGGTGCAAGGAAGGTCTTTGCAAGGAGATACACGAAATGCGTTCGAAGTTTGCGGCCATTGGCATACTGATCGCTGCTTTGGCCGTCTCGTCACAAGCATTTAGCGAAGTCCCCGTTTACACTATCGACCAGGCGGTTGCTCTCGCGCAGGCTCAGAATCCGGACATCGTCATCGCTCGCAAGAAAATACTTGCGGCACGCGGCGGGTTGATTGAAGCCCGCTCCGGATTTCTCCCATCGCTTAGCTCAAGTGGGCTCTACGATAAACGCCAGCAACAGAGCCAATCACAACTCCGTCAGGAAGATTACAACGCAACACTGAAGGTCGAACAGAACCTTTATACTGGCGGACAGATAACCAGCCAGCGTGCCATCGCGCAGTTGAATATTGAGAAGCAGAATTATGAGCTACAGGAGACTGCCAGCCACGTGGCCATGGATGTCAGGGTCGCCTTTAATGACCTTCTTCTGAATCGGGCGAAAGTGCGAGTGCGACAAGACTCGGTTCGGGTCCTGGACGAGGAACTCAAGAGCCAGCAGCAAAGTTTCAACGCTGGCATTGTCGGTAACTTAAACGTGCAACGCGCCGAAGTGGCACTGGCTAACGAGCAACCGGAACTCTTCAACGCCCAGACGCAATTAAAAGATTCCTACCTCCGGCTGGGAGACCTTTTCGGTCTTGATGCCGGTCCCGGAACCGCGCCGCCGTTTGAAATTGCGGGAGACTTGCAATATCAGCCGAATCACCCTGATCTGAATGATTGCCTCGCCCGGGCGGATGCGAATCGGCCCGTGATCAAAGCCCGGCAAAAGGACATCGAGATCGAGGACCAGCAACATACTTTGGATCGGAGCGCGATGCGGCCGCATGTCCGCGCTTTTTCCGGGTACGAGGTTTACAGCGAGCGTGATCCCGCCGTCGGTCCCGAATTTAATTATGGATATGTCGTGGGGATAAATGCGACGTGGAACATTTTCGACGGGTTCGCAACCAAAGGGCGCATGCAAGCCACGCGCGCTAGGCGCGAAGCCGCCGTCCAAGCGTTGGCCGCAGCTCGGCGCGCCGTTGCCTCAGAAGTGCGCAGCGCTTTTTTTGATCTCCAACAGGCTGATCGCGTGCTCGAAACGGAGACAACTAACGTTCAGGCCGCCGATGAAGCTCTCGAGATTGCCAAAAGTAATTTCTCTGCCGGATTAGGCACACAGCTGGACATCCTGCAAGCCGCGTCCGATGTGACTCGGACTCGCACGACGCGACTCAGCGCAATCTACTTGCACAACGTGGCTCTTGCCCGTTTGGCGCACGCCTGCGCGAGTTCGGCGGAAGCGCTCAATTTCGGATCAAAAATCGAGAGCGCGAAAAAAGCAAACCACAATCCGACACAAGCTGCTGATGTGGCACGTCCACCGGAAAAGTTAGGTCAGCGATGAAGCAACCACTTGTTTCTCTGGAGGGCCATTCTGTAGCCGGCGCCTTGTGGGCGACGCGACGAGCGCGTGCCAAATATAACGGAGCCGCGCTTCTCATAGGGAAGCGGCTGCGGCAAACGCATTGCGCCAATGGAAAATACCCGTCAGCCCCTCTTCATCTCGCTACCGCGATTTTGATCGCGTGTTTCACGCAACCAGGAAACGCCATCACTTTGCAGACTGTTCTGCAAACCACGCTGGAAACAAACCCGGCCATCCAGGAAGCCAAGTCAGGTCTGGAACAAGCAGCGGGGAAACGGCTCGTCTTTCGTTCCGTTGCCTGGCCCGACGCTGAATTAGGCCTGCCAGCCGGCGTTCAGGGCGGCCATCGCGCCGGTGAAAGCGGAACAAAAGGCTTTGCCGTGGGACGGGGCGTTTTGACGCAGACCTTGTTCAACGCTGGCCTGCCTGCCTCTATGCGACGAGGAAATGTTGAGGTCTTGATTGCGCAACAGCAATTGAATGTTGCTGTCGTGGAGCAGTTGCACGCGGCGCGCTTGGCATTTTACGCCGCTCTCTACAATCGGTCGCTGGAATCCATCCGCAGAGAAGAGCAACAAAGGCTGCAGGAGAACGTGGCTACTCAAAGAACTCGGTTCGAAGCCGGGCTGGCTGATAAGAGCGCGCTTACAAGCGCGACGGTCCAGGCGTCCGAGTTGGCCACGAAAATTGAAGGCGCGCATCGCGCCTATTTAGGCGCGCAACTGGAATTGGCATCTGCGATGGGGGTCGATCCGGCTAAAGCATCACTGCCTGAGCCTGAAGGCGAACTGCAATTTACTCCCGTGCGTGTCGCTCTGGATTCCGAAACCGCGGCGGCTCTACAGCGGAGAGCGGATCTTAAACTTGCGCGCTTGTTCGTGCGTGCTGCGAACGAAGATCAACGCATCATCGCAGCCGACTATTACCCCGTTGTGATCGGAAGCATTCCCGCCGAATACGTCCCAGTCACAGGAATTCATCGCGAGGGCTCAACGAGCAGGAACCAGGATTTCATTGGGTCAGAAATTCGCGAGAAGGTGGCGTACACATGGCGGGTCGTCGATAACGGCAAGGTGGGAGGGGCTGTTCTCAAGGCACGCTCGGCACGAGAGATAAACGAACTGACGTGTCGGAAACTGGAGGTGAATATTCCCCGCGAACTCTCACGTATTGCGAACGATCTTAAGACAACAGAGGTAAGCGAAAAATCACTCTCCTCCGCAGCAGCCGCCGCGGAGGAAAGCGCACGTGCGGCGCAGCAAAATCTGGCCAGCGGCCTGGCGTCGCCGCTCGAATATCGCGTTACTCAAAATTTCTTTTTGGAGACCAAAAGCGGATTGTTAGAGGCGATCTATCAACACAATCTTGCTGTAGCCGAGTGGGACCGCGCAACCGGGCGCTATTTTCAATTTTCCGACGACACACCGAAATCGCAGTAGATAAGAGACTAAATGCGAGGGCCTGCCCCTCGGCGCGCCCCGCGGCCGTGCGCTACCGCTGGCTTTGTAATTCTTTTTCACTGATCGAACGGACGTTTCTACCGCAGTGTCTTGGGAATAATGATTTCGAATACCTGGCAAAAAGCCGAGGCGAGAACGGTAACCGATGGACACCAGTTTATTGCAAAGAAGGGCTACGGACACCACACTAACTTTCCCAAATTGAAGTTGCCGGAATCCAAAAGAGCTTTGTTGGGCGGCGGAGCAATCCTCGTGCTGCTTGTCGCGCTGGCATATTATTTCCTGATGCCGGTAGCGGAGGTCGTTACAGTCCGCCGCGGCACGGCCATCTCCGCCGTCTATGGGACCGTGCGAATCGAACCGGCGTTTGTGGTGCGCGTTCGGGCGCAAAATGATGGTTTCATCCGGCTGGCCGAACCTTTCTCAGCTGGTCGCGGCGCAATTGGCAAGAAGGTGGAAAAAGGACAGTTGCTGGCGACAATCGCCGACCAAGAAACGTCCCGGGAACTGAAGCAGGCCCGAGCAGACCTGCAGGCGGCCATCGACCGCGCGGCTCTTCCGCTCCCTTCTTCGGAGTTGCTCAGAGCAGCTGAAGACAATCTGCAACGACTCGAAAAGGTTGTTGGTTCAGGCAACGTACCCGCAGTCGAATACCAGAAAGCCAGGAGCGAAGCGAACCGGCTGCGAGGCGCAGTGGAAGCGGAGCGGATTGAGCGCGATCGCAATCTCAACTCACTCGGAGAAACAACGAAGAAACTAGAGGCCCAGATGAAGAATTCCGAGGTCCGCGCGCCGATCGACGGCGTTCTAACAAATGTCCAGACAATTGACGGCGAGCTGGTTTCAGACGGCAACGAGCTTTTCACTGTCTCGTCGCACAAGAATTACGTTCGCGGCGAAGTAAACGAGGAAGATGTAGGTGAAGTGAAACCCGGGCTCAAGGCAAAAGTGCAATTGTATGCTTATCGGACCAAAACTTTCACCGCGCGCGTTTCATCAGTCCAACCTGCGGCCGATCCGACGACGCAGCGCTACACCGTTGTGTTGGAGATGGAAAATCCGCCGGACAATTTGATGGTCGGAATGACCGGCGAGATGAACATCATTACCGGCACCCACAAGAATGCTCTTCTGGTGCCGACGCGCGCCCTTCTTGTCGATCAGGCGTTGGTGGTAAAGGGTGGCATTGTGCATTCTCGTACGGTCGGCGTTGGATACCGCACTCTCGATTTTACAGAAGTGACTAGCGGCCTAACAGAAGGCAGCCGCGTGATCGTTTCCGACCAGGACAAATTCCGTCCTGGAGAGGCGGTACGACAGCGCATGGTCAATTCACCGCGGCCGCCGACGGAATCATGACCCCACCGCTTTACATTGCCCTGCGTTTTCTGACGCATCGCAAGCGCGCATTGCTTTTGAGTCTGAGCGGCGTCGTTTTCGGAGTCGCGATCTTTATCTGTACACAAGCGCAGACCCAGGGCTTCGCGCGCTATTTTATTGACTCAACCATCGGGAGTAACGGCGCCTTGGTCATTAGATCGCGTTTTCGCCCGCGCTACGAGCCGCTGATGGTTTCCGCAAAGGGCTCCAAAGGAACGGGGGGTCGTCGTCTCTATTTTGAAGGCATCACTAACGCCAATGAAATCATGCGGGTCAGCAGGCAATTTTCCAATGTGGTCTCCTGTTCACCGGTTCTCCGTGGAACGGTCAGCGCTCGTGCGGGATTTGAGAACGCGACTGTTGATCTTTACGGCATCAATCCCGCTCTGCACGCGCGAACAACTGATATTCTCCACCAGTTGATTGATGGCAACTTTGATGACTTCCGAAACAACACCAGTGCGATCATCCTCGGTTCGCGTCTGGCAGAGTTACTTCAGGCTGGTGTCGGCGACACCGTGCAATTACTTGCACCTAACGGCGAGTATTGGCGATTCACAATTGCTGCGATTGCTCGCGCAGGAATCGGTTCGATCGATTCAACACGGGTCTATTCGCACGCCCGGGTTGCGCAGGCTCTCCTGCAACAACCCTCCGGCGCGTCGATGATCATATACAAACTGCGAAATCCGAATCGTGCACCGGCTTTGGCGACGCGTTTCGAAACGCTGTTTCAACACAATGCCTCGAGCTGGCAGGAACGCGAAGAAAGTACTCTGCAGCTTTTTCTGACACTGAGAATGTCCGTCGCAATTACCGTTTCTCTTATTATCCTGCTCGCCGGCTTCGGCATTTTTAACGTCCTTACCATGTCGGTGCTCGCGAAAATAAAGGAGATCGCGATTTTGCGTTCGATGGGCTATCGGCGCATTGACATTTCGTCCATTTTTTTGTGGCAGGGCGCGCTGATCGCTGCGGCCGGTTCTCTGCTCGGTTGTTTGCTGGGTGCCTTAATGACCTGGGGCGTATCGCACATTCCCATTCGCCTTCGCGGTTTGCTGTACACGAATTACTTTTTAGTGACATGGGATTGGAGACACTACGTGTTTGCGACCTTGCTCGCGATTCTGGCCGTCTTCATCGCGAGCTATGTCCCCGCGCGTCGCGCTGCTCAACTGCCGCCAGTCGTCACGATTCGAGGTTCTAGATGAGCTCGGAAGCCTGCCTTAGTTGCGAAGGGATAGAGCGCTATTTGGGCGAGGAGGAAGAACGTGTGCATGCCCTCCGGGGCGTATCACTCGATATTGAGCCGAGCAGTGTCCACGCAGTTGTTGGTCCGTCGGGCTGCGGCAAAAGTTCGCTGCTGTACATTCTCGGCCTGCTTGATTTGCCCGACGCCGGACGGGTCTCGATCGAATCGGAACCAGTGTCCCAACTGAACGATGATGAGCTCGCGCGAAGGCGGAGCAAGTTCATCGGCTTTATTTTTCAATTCCATTTTCTGATGGA
The DNA here is from genome assembly GCA_046732875.1 of Verrucomicrobiota bacterium. GTDB lineage: Bacteria > Verrucomicrobiota > Verrucomicrobiia > Chthoniobacterales > UBA10450 > Udaeobacter. Next base: position 14,208 of record JBKPOB010000161.1, read on the forward strand.
GGATTTCACTGCGCAGGAGAACGTGATGATCCCAATGCGCAAGCTCGGGATACTTTCCGATGGTGAGATGCGCGAACGCGCTGCCGGTCTGCTGGAAGCGGTTGGCTTGGGTGATAAATTGCGGAGGCCCAGCCGTCATCTTTCTGGAGGCGAACAACAGCGCGTGGCGATCGCCCGGGCGCTAGCAAATGATCCAAAAGTCATTCTGGCGGACGAGCCCACAGGCAACCTTGATACTGCCAATTCCGAGCGCGCATTTGAGCTGCTGCAAAACATTGTGCAAGAAGGCGGGAAAGCTCTGCTGTTGGCCACTCACAACCCGGTTATCGCTGAGGCGTGTGATTGGATCCATGAAATGAGAGATGGCTGTATTACCGCTAGCCATCAACGCGGAGCGCGGAGCCCGATTTTTTGAGCAGCGTCACAATCGAGAATTGCAGCTCTGCGCAGCTCTAAAGGCATCGCTAGAGTAATCACGTCGGCAACTGGCAGCGCGCTGCATCCGCCGTTAAACTCGCAGCCGATGGAGAACGTTCTGCCAATCTTAATCGCAGATGAGCCCGAGGCATTGGTCGAATTGTGCGGCGTCAACTTACTTGAACGTTTACTTCGCATCTTGCAGCGACTCGGATTTCGACGCGCGTTTGTTTGGTCGAGGATACCGGAAATCGTCCGAGCTGAATTAGCGAAACGCTCGTGGGCGAGCGAAAAAGTAATTATCCGTGTTGTCTCGGGCGGTACTGGACCTCTTACCCACCAATTAGTTTTGGAACAGGGTCAGTCTGAGCGCTTCTTAGTCGTCCCGGCAAACGTTTACTGTGACGCGCGTTTGCTTGCCGCCCTCTGCGCGAAAGATTCGTCCTCCGCGCTTGTCGATTCTAATCCGCCTGAATTCGCGCGATCCTTAATTCGGAATCCGTGTGGGCCTGCGTTGGTGACGAAAGACTTTCTTTCCGCGTTTTCTTCCACCGTGCCGTTCTTCGAACAACTCAAGGAGAGGATCGGCAATCGCAAGATCGATATCGTCGATGCGGCGGAGCAGGATGATTATGTCGTCAGCATGCGTCGCCACGTGCGGCCATTCTGTTTTCCCGTGTCAACGGACCAGAATCGTCGGTTAGCTGAGCGCGTCATTCTCGATTCCGCTCAAAAGGGAACGCTTGACCTGCCGGCTTATATCCACGCGCCGATCGAAACGCGAATCATCTCACTTCTTTGCAAAACTCCAATAACGCCAAACCAAATTACGATTGCAGGCCTCATGATCGGCCTAGGCGCCACCGCAGCGTTTGCAACTGGCCATGTGGGTCTGGGAATCCTCGCTGCCCTTGTATTTGGTATCGTTGATGGACTGGATGGGAAGCAGTCGCGCGTCAAAATTGAAACCACAGAGCGTGGCAAGTGGGAACATCATCTCGATTATGTGATCGAAAATTCGTGGTGGGCGGTAATCGCGTTCTACTTGTGGCGAAGCGGCCAACTTCCGAACGCGTTCTATTTTCTCGCCTTACTCATCGCGTCGCACCTGCTGGATGAATTCGTCAAACGCCGGGTAAAGCTAGCGAGAGGCCGCCTTCTGGACGACGTGATGCCGTTTGACCGTGCTTTCCGCCTGATCGCCGCCCGCAGAAACGTTTACGTTTGGATCCTGGCGTTTGGCTTTTTGTTAGGCGCTTTTCCCCAAAGCTACGCCGTCATCTGCGGATGGGCCGCCTTTAGTGCTGCCATTCATCTTGTGCGTTCCGCTTGGCTCTGTAGCACTCAAGGAACTCATGTTGTCGGTTCGCGAGCCTGAAGAAGGAGACAGTATCGAAGGGACGCGCTTAGCGCGCGCGATAATCTCCTTGCCCAACACCGAAATAGGCTTTTCCACGAGAAGCGAAGCACTCACTGCGCAATAAACACCGCAGCCTTCCTGGCACGACTTTTTACGATAATTGGCATAGAGATCATCCAGGGTGACGTCCATGATGTGCTTGTCGGTGTGCACCATGCTGCAGATCCAGAATTTTCCTTGGGCAGAAACGAAAAATAACTTGTAGCCGGCCATACACGTCCACTCGACGTACTCGCCCCGGAGAAGACTGCGCTGGTAATTAAGGATCGCTTCGCTGGTGTGAATCTTTTCACCGCGGCGTTTTCGCTCGATCATCGAATCAATAAAGCGTTCGAGTTCTTCGCGCCGCCCTCGATCGACACGAAACCGATGTAAGGGGTCCGCATGCACTAGGCGAACTTCAGTCGGAATTCCACGCGATAAGCCGGTCTCAAGCACTGCTTCCGATTCGGGCAAGGTGTCGGCGCAAATCACTCCGGTGATGTGGAGGCTGATTTTTGAATCACGAAAGTAATCGAGCTTTGGCAAAACTGTCTTAAACGATTTTTTCGTAATTGGGCTCGGCGTCATTCGATC
>JBKPOB010000162.1:0-26233 GCA_046732875.1 Verrucomicrobiota bacterium
AACGGATATGACATCGGTTTTTACGCTGACTCTGGGGGGACTACCAAGCTCAAATGGGAAATTGAAAAATACGATGGCACAACTGGCAACCTGATCGCCTGGGTAAAGATCCCATCCGTATCCAGTTCAACCGATACGGTCTTTTACCTGATGTATGGCGATAGCTCGATCAATACAAACCAGTCCGATCCGCCCAATACCTGGGACTCAAGCCTCAAAGCTGTGTGGCATCTGGGTAACGGCGCTACCCTGTCGCTTTCTGACAGCACGAGCAACGGAAACGGTCTGGCAAACGTGGGAGCAACTGGGGCTACGAGCGGAAAAATATCCGGGGGAGCAGGTCCGTTCAACGGGACATCTCAGTGTCTTAAAACGGTTAACTCGATCAATCTGGGGACAAACAAGGTAACGCTGTCTGCATGGGTGAACATAACAGGTTACACAAACTCTAACTTTGCGGCGCTTGCTCAATTTGCCAGTACGAACTGGTATTTTAACAATAACTCGTTTTCCAGTACACCCAACGAAGCGGGCACGTGGGGAGTATGGGCGGCAGGCAACGGCGGGCTTCATAACGGAGGAAAATTCACCAGGCCATCAGCCGGGGTTCATCATGTTGTTTTCACATACGACACAACCCTTGGAACGGCACTGAATGTCAAAGCATACGTTGACGGGATAGCGCAGACAATTACCCAATCGTATAGCGACAACACCGCGAGCGCCAACTTTGGAAACTATGTTCTTCATTTAATGGCGCAATCGGATGAAACCGTGTTTTGGCCTGCGACATATCTGGATGAAGTCAGATTAAGTTCCTCTATCCGAAGCACTGCCTGGATTACAACCGAATACAACAACCAAAGTTCCCCTGGAACCTTTATCACCATGGGCAGCGAGAGTTGCGGTTCGGCAACACCTACACCCACTCCTACTGCAACACCAACCCCAACTCATACGCCTACGGCAACACCAACGCCAACAGCAATCCCGACAGCGACGCCTACGCCCACACCTACAGCAACGGCGACAGCGACACCAACTCCTACTGCGACGCCTACACCTACACCAACTGCAACAGCGACCCCTACTCCGACTGCTACCGCGACCCCAACCCCCCCTCCTCCTGTTGGCCTGCTAGCAGCTTACAATTTTGACGAAGGCAGCGGTACGACGGTAACTGATGCCTCCGGCCATGGTATTACTGGCACTATCATCGGAGCGACTTGGAGCACAGGAGGCAGATACGGCAATGCGCTGAGTTTCAATGGATCGAGCAGTTATGTTGACTTGGGTAACCCCACGCTGCTGCGGATTACAGGAAGCATGACCTGGAGTGCCTGGGTGAAGGCAGCGGCTAACCCGGCGGATGACGGACAAATTGTGGCCAAGTCGAATAATATTTCCGGGTGGCAGTTAAAGACAAGCCCTGACACAGGGCCACAAACTTTTGGCGTGGCGGTGGCCAGAGCGAACAACACTTTTGCCCAACGTTACAGCACAACCGTTCGTTCGTTGAATGTGTGGTACCACGTTGCAGGAGTCTACAATGCAACCGCCAAGACGCTCGATATCTATGTCAATGGCGTCTTGGATGATGGCACGTTGACCGGCACCGTTCCGGCGAAACTGGTGAACAACACTGTTAATGTAAATATCGGACGACGAAGCGGCGGCCACTACTTCAACGGAATCATTGATGAGGTGCGCATCTACAACCGGGCGCTGAGCCAAGCGGAAATTCAGACCGATATGAATACGCCCGTTGGGAGCCTCACGCCTACACCTACGCCAACGTCCACTCCAACAGCTACGCCGACGGCCACTCCGACTCCGACCCCTCCATTCGCGGCGGACAATTTCAACCGCCCGGAGGGAGGACTCGGTTTGAACTGGGCCAAGCCGGTGCCGGCATCGGAACAAACATTGGTGATCGTGAACAACGAGGTGACCCCCGACATCGATGGCGCGCACTGTTACGCATATTGGATCGGGAACACGTTTAGCCAAGACCAGTACTCCCAGGCGCGGATCAGCAACGTGGGATCATGGACCGGGGTGATTGCGCGGGCCCAGTCCGTCGTCGACCGATTCTATTTGGCTTTTGTATTTGGGCCCAACGACTACCGCATCTTTCTGCGAAAGGATGGACTTTATTATACCTTAAGCCTAGGAAGTACGGAGACGTGGGTGGCTGGTGACATTATCCGCCTGGAGGCGGTAGGCTTAAACCCGGTACAACTGACGTTGTTCCGGAACGGGAATCCGGTTTTAACCTATACGGATACTACAGAGAACCTCGTTGGAGGCAGCCCGGGTATCGGGATCTGGACGCCGACCGAGCAACACCTGGCAGTTGACGACTGGGAGGGCGGGAGTCTTGGGACTGAGGGGATCCTCCTAACACAGAGGCAGGCGCCAAGTGTGCGAGGGAATCTTGTGGCGACCGCATTAGACGTGAGCCAAGTTAAGCTAAGTTGGACGGCATCAACCGACAGTGCCGGTGTGAAAAAGTATGAAGTGCAGCGGCGGGACCCTGGAAGCCCGAGTTTCGTGCATGTGGGAACTACTATAGGAACAAGCTATACCGACACCGGATTGGCAGCCGGTAGCAACTACGCTTATAGGGTCCTCGTGAGGGATGCGAAGGGGCACCTGAAAAGGTACTCGGGAGTGGTGAGCATCACAACAGCTTCACCCACAATTGTCCCTCGCGTACCACGATAGCGAGGGCGACGAAACCGACTGAAAGGCAATCCCGGCGGCCAATGTAGGGCGACAGCGACTACGCGACCGCAGCCACGAGGCCGAATCGCACGCGAGCGGTGATTATCGAGGAACACGTGATTTCTCAATCAAGTGCCGGACGGCCTAGGTCGTGTGAAACATCCTCCTGGAACACATTCCCGCGATTGATGCCAAGTCCAGCTCAAACTCGGATGCGACAGCTCTGCTTCATTGACACAAGCAGCTCGCGGTTGGTAGGTCTGGGATGATCGGATTCATTTAAACATGACTCAAGAACCATGATATCCGCCACGGAAGTCATCGACACGGATTTAGATTTTTTGTCGTATCAGTTGAGGGCGGAGTTTGACGCCTTGTCCGGTCGCAGCGTGCTTATCGCAGGCGGCGGGGGCTTCCTCGGCTACTATCTCGTCCAAGGCGCCCTGCATTGGAATCGTGCCCACGCTCCTCAACCGCCCATCCGAGTCACCGTCCTCGACAACTTCATTCGCGGTGTGCCGCGGTGGTTGATGGCACTGGAGCAGGACCCGAATCTTCGCCTCCTGAAACATGATATCACTCAACCGCTGCCGGCCGGGCTGGGCGACGTTGAATACCTCATCCACGCTGCTTCGATCGCTTCCCCGACTTACTACCGCAAGTTTCCCATCGAAACGATGGACGCTAACGTCAACGGTCTGCGTTTCCTGCTCGACTACGCCTTGGCGCAGAAAGAAAAGGGCAAGCCGGTCGAAGGAGTCCTGTACTATTCCAGCAGCGAGATTTACGGTGATCCGACCCCCGACAGCATCCCAACGCAGGAATCCTATCGTGGTTACGTCTCCTGCACCGGGCCCCGCGCCTGTTACGACGAGTCGAAACGGTACAGTGAAACCCTTTGCGTTAACTTCGCACGTCAGTATAGCGTGCCCATCAAGGTCGCTAGGCCCTTCAATAACTACGGTCCTGGCCTGAAGATCACCGACGGCAGAGTCATCCCCGATTTCGCTCGGAACATTCTCCATGATGAGGACATCGTGATGTTCTCGGACGGCTCGGCCAGACGGACTTTTTGCTACGTCGCGGATGCCGTGGCGGGTTACTACAAGATCCTGGTCAAGGGAAGGCCGGGCGAAGCCTATAACATCGGCGTGGAGACGCCCGAGATTAGCATGGCGGAACTGGCCGATCGGGTCGCGGCGCTGGGCCGGGAATTGTTTGGCTACACCGGCAAAGTCGTCCGGCAGCAAAGCGCGGATAAGGATTACCTCGTGGATAACCCGAGCCGGCGTTGTCCGGTCATCACCAAGGCGAGGACGGAACTCGGTTACGATCCTCAAGTGACCATTGAGGAAGGCTTGCGACGCTCCCTCATCTGGTACTCGGGCAATCGCGAGGCATCGGAGGCTTGATGAACGTTTCGATTATCGGAATCGGCTACGTAGGCCTGGTCACGGGTGCCTGTCTGGCGGAGAAGGGCCACCATGTGACGTGCGTCGACATTGATCCTGAGCGGGTGGCGGCACTCAATCGCTCGCAATCGCCTATCTTTGAAGTCGGCCTCGATTCATTGCTGCGCAAACACGTCGGACGCTCACTGCGGGCGACCACGGATCTTCCGGCTGCAGTCTCGGATTCGGAACTTACTCTCATCGCTGTCGGGACGCCGTTCGATGGTCAGACGATTGACCTTGCGGGTGTGATGGCTGCGTCGCGGCAGATCGGTTCCGCGTTGCGTAACAAGACCCCCTATCATGTTGTGGTGGTGAAGAGCACCGTTGTCCCCGGGACCACCGACTTGCACGTGGTTCCCGCTCTTGAAGCCGCTGCCGGCAAACGGGCCGGGATGGACTTCGGTGTGGGCATGAATCCTGAATTCCTCTCGCAAGGCGAAGCCGTGCACGACTTCATGTTCCCTGCCCGCATTGTGTTGGGCGGGAACGACGCACGGTCCCTCGACACCCTCGAAGAATTGTACCGGCCTTTTGTCGCGGCTCCTCGCATCCGCACCAACACGCGCACCGCCGAACTAATCAAGTACGCCTCAAACGCCCTCCTCGCAAACCTCATATCGTTCTCAAACGAGATTGCGAACCTTTGTTCCGTCCAAGGGGGAATCGATGTCATGGATGTCATGAGGGGCGTCCACCTGAGTCAGTACTTTGGCAACCACAACACTAACGGCTTGCCCCCAATCGTGTCCTTCTTGCGGGCTGGCTGCGGATTTGGCGGAAGTTGTCTCCCAAAAGATGTCAAGGCCCTCATTGCTCACGGACAAAAGGCGGGTCTCCCGATGAGCCTCCTGGAGTCGGTGATCGAGGTCAATGAAGCGCAACCCAGGAGAGTGGTGGCTCTTTTGCAGAAGCATTGGGCGGATCTCATGGGAATTCGGGTGGCCGTCTTGGGATTAGCTTTCAAACCGGGAACCAACGATGTCCGGGAGAGTCCGGCCTTCCCCATCCTGCGCGAACTGCTTAAGCGGGGTGCGGTGCCGAAAGCCTTCGATCCTATTGCATTGAATGAGGCGCGCCGGGTCATCCGCGACGACGGCATCATTTACTGCGAGAGCCTGTCGGCGGCACTGCTCGATATCGATGCCCTTATTGTGGTCACCCCTTGGCCGGAGTTCCAACAAGTTCCAGCGCTTATCCGGGGACGCCACCCCGCGCCTGTGTTCGTCGATGCGCGGCGGGCCTTTCCGCGGGACAGCGTGGAAAGCTATGAGGGCATCGGCCTGTGAGAACTGCCAGCTCTTGCTGTCCCTTGGGCACCTCTCGCGCAAAGAATGAGCCACAGCATTATGTACCGAGTTTAACGCTCAACCAAAACCGTACGAAATAGAATCATGTCGGACTATTATTGCCGCTTCTGCCGAACCCCCCTGAGACATACTTTCGTTGACTTGGGGATGTCTCCACTGTGCCAGACACACATCGAGTGCAAGGACTTGGGAACCATGGAACCCTTTTACCCCTTGCACAGCTTTGTCTGCGAGAAATGTTTCCTGGTCCAGCTCCCTGAATATGTGGAGCCCAAAGCCATTTTTGAGGAATACGGCTATTTCTCCTCTTTCTCGGACACTTGGCTGAAACATGTCAGCGATTATGCCGATATGATGTCCGTCAGTTTGGGTCTTAACCGGGAGAGCCTTGTGATTGAGTTGGCCAGCAATGATGGCTATTTGTTACAGTACTTCGTTGCGAAGAGCATTCCGGTGCTCGGTATCGAACCGGCCAAGAACGTGGCCCGGGCCGCGATCAAGAAGGGGGTTCCAAGCGTGACCGAATTCTTTGGCTGCGCACTGGCGCGTCGCTTGGTTCATGAAGGCCGGCGCGCGGACTTGCTCCTCGGTAACAATGTGCTCGCACATGTGCCCGACATTAATGATTTTGTCGGAGGAATGAAGATTCTCCTCAAGCCGCAGGGAGTGATTACTATGGAGTTTCCCCACTTGCTTAACTTAATCGAGCGAAACCAGTTCGACACGATTTACCACGAACACTTTTCATATTTGTCCTTCACGACGGTGGAACAGGTTTTCGCAAAACAAGGCCTGGAACTGTTCGACGTTGAGGAGCTTCCCACTCATGGAGGATCGCTTCGCATCTATGGCCGCCACTTCGAAGCCTCCACGAAACCGGTCAGTTCCCGAGTCAATGCACTCAAAGCGAGTGAGGCGGCTTGGGGAGTGACCAACCTCCAGCGTTACCAGGCGTTCGGGGAAAAAGTCAAAGCCACAAAACGCAGCATTCTCCAGTTTTTGGTTGAGGCCAAACAGCGTGGCAAATCGGTCGCCGGTTATGGGGCGCCTGGAAAGGGAAATACTCTCCTAAACTATTGCGGCATTCGTACCGACTTCCTTGATTACACCGTGGATCGAAGTCCTTACAAGCAGGGCAAGTTCACGCCGGGCACTCGGATCCCCATTTGCGCTCCGGAGAAGATCAAGGAAACCAAGCCCGATTACCTCTTCGTTCTCCCGTGGAACCTAAAAGACGAGGTGATTGCCCAGAACGCCTTCATTCGCGAATGGGGTGGCAAGTTCGTTGTTCCGATTCCGGAGATTCAGATTCTCGATTGACGCCAAACAGCGCGATATCCGGATGACTGAGGTTCCAAGGCGGGTGGCGTATATTCGGACAAATCAAATTCATATTGGGGCAACATGCTAAGTAATCAATTCGTCTTGGTAACAGGCGCGAGTGGCGGTATCGGTGGAGCAATTGCTGTTGCGATGGCAGAGCAGGGTGCCCGCGTTTGCATCTCGGGTCGGGATGAGCGTAAGCTCAGTGAGCTAGCTGAGCGACTTCGCTCCATTTGCACCAAGATAGATTGCTTTCGTTGCGATCTGACCAAAGACGACGAGGTAGACAATCTGGTTCGTCAGATGGGTCAGAATTTCAGTAGACTAGACATACTTGTTCACAGTGCAGGTGAAATTGAATACGGACGACTGGATGGAATCCCTTTGACTTCGCTAGATAAACTTTACGCTAGTAACGTCCGAGGCCCGCAAATGCTGACGCAGAAGCTTTTGCCGCTGCTAAAGCAGCCACGCGGCCAGGTAGTTTTCATTAACTCGACCGTTGCGCTAGCCGCACGGGCTAACGTTGGATACTATTCTGCAACCCAGCATGCTTTCAAGGCGCTAGCTGACTGTTTACGCGACGAAATCAACAGTGAAGGCATTCGGGTTTTAAGCGTTTTCCTTGGTCGCACAGCCACACCGCTAGTTGAGGCCATGCATGCTGTGGAAGGTCGTCCTTACTGTCCCGAGCTGCTGATGCAGCCTGAGGACGTGGCGCGGATAGTATTGAGCGCTGTCACCATGCCTTGGACGGCTGAGGTGACGAACATCCACATACGGCCGATGCAGAAGTCGTACTGAGTCCACGGCTGCACCCGAAACCTTACAATGGTTGACCCGCACATTCACCGGACCGTCGGCTAGATCGCATATGAACGGTAAACTCGAATCGGCAATCCAGGCGCGATTACAATCAAACGGGCCGATCCGCGTTGCTCTCCTAGGGGCAGGCGCCTCGGCCGCGATGATCATGCGCCACTTGCTGCGCGCTGTTCCTTGGATCAAGCTGGTAGCGGTCGCGAACCGAGATCCGAGTCGCGCGGCAGCGGTCATCGCGGAAATGACCGGCCGCGTTCCGGTTGAAGTCACCGCCAGTGGGGAATTATTGGCCAAGGCGAAGCAAGGTGAAACGGTGGTCACTCAGGATGCGGATCTGCTGTGCGATTCGTCCTCTGTGGATTTGGTGATCGAAGCGACGGGTACCATTGAGTTCGCCGCGCGCAGGGTGTTGCGCGCGCTGGCCAGTCAAAAGCACGTGGTGCTCGTCAATGCCGAGTTGGATTCCACGCTTGGCCCTATCCTTAAAACGCGCGCCGAGGATCACGGGGTCATTCTAACGCATACCGATGGCGACGAGCCGGGTGTGGCCATGACTCTTTTGCGATACTTGCAAAGCTTGGGGCTGAGGACCGTGGCGGCCGGGAATCTCAAGGGCATGATTGACAATTATCGCACCCCGGAAACCCAAAAAGATTTTGCCGCCAAATTGGGCATGAATCCGTGGAAGATTGCCTCCTTCGCGGATGGTACCAAGCTCGCAATGGAGACCTGCATCCTGGCCAATGCGACCGGCTTCTCGGCAGGCCGCCGGGGCATGTACGGCCCCAAATGCGCTCACGTTCGTGAAATGGGGAAACTGCTGCCTGCCGATCAGATGCTGAACGGTGGCTTGGTGGATTACGCGCTTGGGGCCGAACCGCATACCGGCGCCTTCGTTATTGTCCACGAGGACCACCCGCGCAAACAGCCGGACTTGGCCTACTTCAAAATGGGCGAGGGGCCCTTCTATGTCTTCCACACCCCATTCCATCTGCCCCACATCCAGATCGTCTCAACCATCGCCCGCGCTGCCTTGTTTGGCGATCCCACAGTGACTCCGCTCGGCGCACCAATTTGCGAAGTAATTACAATCGCCAAGCGCAACCTCCAGGTAGGCGAAATTTTGGATGGGGTCGGCGGGTTCATGGCGTACGGCCTGATCGAGAATGCCCCCATCACTGCAAGGCAGAATCTTCTGCCCATGGGTGTTTCTGAAGGGTGCCGACTGCTTCGAAATATACCCAAAGACCAACCGATTACGTATGCTGACATTGAACTGCCGCAGGGTCGCTTGTGCGATCAGTTGCGCGCCCAACAATATCGCCATTTTGGCGGAGAAACCCAGTCGGAGGAAAAGATCAAGACCAACCGCTGACTGGTGACTTGTTTTCAAGGAACTCATTGCCCCAAAAACCGGAGAAAACATCGTGAAGGTGGTTCTATTTTGCGGCGGCTTCGGCATGCGTATGCGCGAATATTCCGAAGCTTTGCCCAAGCCAATGGTGCCGATTGGATATCGTCCAATTCTTTGGCATGTGATGAAGTATTACGCCCACTACGGACACAAAGACTTTATTTTGTGCTTAGGCTACAAGGCCGATGTCATAAAAAAGTATTTCCTTGAATACGACGAGTGTGTGTCAAATGACTTTGTCCTCTCAGGCGGAGGCAAGAATGTTGAATTACTGAGCAGCGATATCGATGACTGGAACATTACGTTTGTCGATACAGGGCTTACTTCGAACATTGGTCAGCGTCTGAAGGCTGTCCGAAGCCAACTTGAAGGAGAGGAGATGTTCCTTGCCAACTACACCGATGGCCTGTCGGACGTACCACTTCCTGCGGTCATTGAATCTTTCAAGAATAGTGGGAATGTCGCGTGCTTTGTGGGTGTGAAGCCGCGGGCCAGCTTCCATCTTATCACTATGGAGTCCGGTGGCGTCGTCACAAGCATCGAACACATCGCTAAGTCAGGGACACGAATGAATGGCGGGTTCATGGTGTTGCGGCGGGAGATTTTCACTTACATGAAGGAAGGCGAGGAACTCGTAGAAGAGCCGTTCCACCGGCTCATCGGCGCCGGTCGGCTGATGGTCTATCCACATGACGGTTATTGGGCCTGCATGGATACTTTCAAAGAAAAGCAAGACCTTGAAGACCTCTTCGGCCGGGGCGGAGCGCCTTGGGTAGTGTGGAATCATCAGCACGAAATCAAGGAATGATTTCGTGCAATCTGAATCGCGTGAAGCGCGTGCTGTGCCTGGGCGCGCACAGCGACGACATCGAGATCGGCTGCGGTGGCACAGTTCTGCAGTTGGTTGAGCAGTCCAAGAGCCTCGAATTCTACTGGCTCGTGCTGTGTTCCAATCCGATGCGCGCGGAAGAAGCCAAGCGCAGCGCGAACGTCTTCCTGAGCGGCGCACGGAACAAAACCGTTGTTGTAAAATCCTTTCGAGATGGTTTTCTGCCCTATCTCGGTCCGCCGGTCAAAGAATGTTTCGAGGAACTCAAGAAAGCCTTCACGCCTGATGTGATCCTTACGCATTGCCGGCACGATTTTCACCAAGACCACCGGCTCGTGTGCGAGTTGACGTGGAACACGTTTCGCAATCACCTAATCCTCGAATACGAAATCCCGAAATTCGACGCTGATCTGCGGTCACCTAATTTTTTCGTGCCGCTAAGCGAGACGCAAGCGCGCAAGAAAGTGAAGAGCTTGATTCGGTACTTTAACACGCAACACAATAGGCAGTGGTTCTCCGAGGAGTTGTTTTACGGTCTGATGCGCCTGCGCGCTACGGAGATCGCCTCGCCGGCTCGCTACGCAGAGGCTTTTTATTGCCGCAAGGCCCTGCTCGAAACATTGAATTGAACTGGGTGTCGGGCATGCGATAAATTCGCCGCTCCGAATTCTATCCGCGTATGAGTATGCCGTCATTGGCGGTGGCATCGTACGGCTGGCAACGACGATGGCTGTGGGTAACAAGTATCCAAAGGCGAGAATTCTCGTCTTGGAAAAGGAGCAGGATGTTGCGCAACACCAGAGACGTGATCCCTGATGGGAAACTGGCGGACGATTTCCTGATTGTGAAAGTAAGAAATTCTATTCATGTCTGCAAGGCCCCCTCGTCGGCAGCGACGGAGTCACTCGAAATCGGGCGCTTTATTGCCAATCAAGTTTCCAATGTCACGCTGGCTCGGAGGTGAATTTCTTCAGTTATGGTAAATCCAACGTGCGGCCAGAATCAGGCGTTTGGTTTTAATCGTTCTATCCGGGTCTTGCGCAGGACGAGATCGTATCGACGGCCGCGCATTTATCTTGCCTATCGACAAATTTGTGGAGTAAACAACTTTGCATGACTCAAAACAGGAAACATATGTGCGACGATCGAGAAGTGCTTGGCAGCAAGACAGCTCGGTACGAACGCGCGCTGAGCCCTTCTTCTTCCTTTTTCGTTTTGGTGGCTTTTACTGCGTTAATCTGCGGCTGCCAGAGCCCGCTACCGCCTTTGCCGAATCCTCCGGGGCCCCATACCGCCGTGAGACTTTCGCCTGGAGACGTGCTCAAACTTTCCTTCGCCGAGGAAAGCGATCTAGATCAAACGCAGAAAATTCGCAGGGACGGGAAGATAAGCCTGCCCTTCCTTGGCGAAGTGACTGCGGCCGGCAAGAGGCTTATCGATCTCCAAAGGGAGCTCGTCAGCCGCTACGACGAGTATCTCGACAATCCCGAGGTGCTAGTCACATTGGAGAACGGTCTAGCAACGGTGATTATATCGGGATTTGCCAATAAGCCGGGCGCAATCACTTTTGACCGTCCGACAACTGTGTATCAGGCGATCATGATGGCGGGCGGGGTCAGTGATTATGGAAGCCCAAGCAATATTCATCTTACTCGCATAATCAACGGAATACAGCGCACCGAGACAATAAACCTTCGGCAGAGCATTCGCGGCAAACCTATCTACCCAGAATATGTCCAGGACGGGGACGTGATCTACGTTGCGCGCAGCTTGTTTTGACCTGATGTGCCGGCAGACGCGACCACATGATTTTGCCATGTCGAATTCACCAGGTCTGCAACCGTAACCGCGTCGAATCGCTGCCCGTCGCGCTCCTGTTCATTGTTTGCTTCCTGGCGTCGATCGGCGAAGTCTTGAGTCAGGAAGCGTTGAGTTCGGCGTCGGAAGCAGCCGGGCTCGGGTGGCTACCAGCTGTTCCCGTTCAAATCACCGCTGGTGTGGACACAGGCTACGACGACAACGTCACTCTAAGCTCGAGTGCCAAAGGCTCGTGGTTCGCCGCAGAAAATGTTGTCCTCACTTACGATCGCGCCGGGGACCGGACGGCATTTTCTTTGCTTGGTGTCGGCCGCTTTACTCAGAATTTCGATGTGCCGGGCCAGAACGAAAAAAGCGGAAACGTTACCATGGCGCTCTCGCACAACTTTTCGACACGGCTTTCCTTCTACGCCAGCATTTATGCTGCTTACCAGAACGAACCCAATTTCCAATCTAACGTCGGTCCGGAGAACGTGCGCGCTAATTTCTTCGACACACGTGACATTTTTTCGCTTACTTATTTCTGGTCTTCTCGACTAAGGTCGGTAACAAGCTATACCTTCGAGCGCATCAAGTACGATCAGTCCTCAGTTGGAGATTTTCAGAACCGGATCGACAGCACGCTCGGCGAGCAGCTCGTGTTTAACTTGAGTACGCGCTCGCAGTTGGTCGGCGAATATCGTTATTAAACGATTACTTACGACACTGCCCCGAACGACTCCACAACGCATTTCCTCCTCGCCGGGATCAATCACAATTTGACACAGCACTTGATTGTTCACCTGCGCGCTGGTGAATCATTTCGCTCTCTCGAGAACGATGGGGATTCGGCCCTCCCTTATTTTGAGGCTTCCCTCGATTACACGAGCAGCAACCATTCGCTGAACTGGACAACAAGCTATGGGTTCGAATCGCCCACGGCCGCGGGCGTGACGACCACAAAGACGTTGCGGACTGGCTTGAACCTGACGTACGGTCTAACTTCGCGGCTAAGCTCCGTCGCGGGAATTTATTATCATCATGATGAAAATCAGGGTGGAACCGAAACCAGCACCACAGGAACGCAGGATGCTTTGGATCTCAATCTCGGGCTCCGATATACACTCAATAAGCATTTTACGTTGCACCTGGACTACAACCATACCACACAAAGTTCGATGGGCGGTTACTCGCGAAATCGCTATTACGCCGGGGTGACTTACACCTATTGAAAAAACAGACGAAAATGCGCAATTATTCCCTGACGTCAGCTTAGGAAAGTTTTGGAAACACCTTCTTCAATCGATCAAGCCGTTGCTCGGGAAACCAGTCTTCCAACACAAGCAAGAAGTACCTCGGGACCCACTCTCACGAAGGATAAAAAGAGGTGGCGGATTTGGGCCGGCGATTGTTTTGCGATCGCGTTGCTGGGGGCTTTTGCTCAGCCTCTCCTGGCGCTGATAAACTACGCAGCAGGAAGCGACCTGTATTCATATATTTTATTGATACCGTTCGTTTCCGGGTACTTGCTTTATCTTCGCCGTAATCAACTGCCGAAGGATTACGTTGTCGATCTACCACTCGCGATGGCGTTCCTCGCCGTCGGTTTCGCCGTCTTCGCACTCACGTATTGGCTGCATTTCGGTGAACAGTCGTCAGCCAAGGCTGATTACCTCGCGCCACAGACTCTGTCATTCTTGTGCTTGCTTTGGGCGGGAGGGTTTTTCTTTTTCGGACGTGCGTGGATGCAAGCCGCAGCTTTCCCTCTGGCGTATCTAATTTTTCTAGTTCCAATGCCGGATGCAATGGCGAATGCGCTGGAGACTGCTTCCAAATATGCGTCGGCGGAGGTGGCGAATGCTCTTTTTCACCTCAGCGGCACGCCCTTTCTCCGCGAAGGGCTTGTTTTTCAATTGCCGAACATTGCAATCGAAGTTGCGCAGGAATGCAGCGGCATTCGCTCAAGCTGGGTCTTGTTGATGACCAGCATTCTGGCCGCAAATCTGTTCTTGAAGACGCCATGGCGTCGCCTTGCGCTCGTCGCATTCGTCATTCCACTTGCCGTTGTGCGGAATGGTTTCCGCATTCTCGTGATCGGCCTGCTCTGCGTTAATGTTGGCCCGCAGATGATTCACAGCGTAATCCACCGCCGCGGCGGCCCGCTGTTCTTTGCGCTTTCGCTGGTCCCCTTGCTGCTGCTGTTAGGGTGGCTGCACAAGCGCGAGGTCCGAACCAGGCCGGTCAAATCGACCTGAACCTCCCGCTGGTTCGGACCTTCCGAGGTTCCATCGTTTCCGCTCCCGCTTCGCGCCTCCTTCTTTCATTTTTACGGAATTTTTGGAGAACTTAGCCCCGCTATTTCCGGAGAAACGCATGAGAGAACCAGATCTCGCCTGTTTGATGCGTAAGCTTTGACTCAATTTCGCTGGAATTCGTGCGAGAAAGAGGTTTGCCAGTCAAAATGAGATTTGGATTTAGAGCTCGGCACGAAACCGTGCCGCAGCCGGAAATGCAATGCCATTCATGATGTCAGCAAGGAGCGGATTGTGAGCCTGACCACTGCGGTAGCTTTGGGCGCCGGCATGTTCAGTGCTGCCCTGGCGGCCGCTGCTGCCTGCCGAAAACAGCGTTCGCCTGCGACCTGGGGGTTCTCCGTCGGAATGGCGATTTTTGCCCTGGAAAGTCTGTTTGGCGCAGTAGGAAACGACACACTTATTCCTGAAAGGGCGGCGTTTTGGCAAACGCTTAGCCTCGCGGCAAAATCATTTCTCCCCGGCGTTTGGTTAATTTTTAGCCTGACGTATTCGAGGGCCAATTATCGCGATTTCGTCGTACGATCGCGATGGCTTCTTCTCGGGGCCTTTTCGATTCCGCTTATATCGCTGGCTGCCTTTTATCTTCCTCTCCTGTACCCCGTCGCGTACGATCCGCCTGGTGACGGTTGGGGGCTAAGGCTTAGCGACCCGGCAAAAATTCTAAATGTTCTGGTCCTCGTCTCGACGGCATTAATTCTGACGAATATCGAGCGGACGTTCCGAGCTGCCGTTGGGACGATGCGCTGGCGAATCAAATTCCTGGTTCTCGGGCTGGGAGTGATTTTTGGTGCCCATATCTACACGCGAAGTCAGGCGCTCTTGTTCTCGGACTATAACCCGAGTCAACTCACCATCGAAGCAACTGCTCTCCTTATCGGATGCGCGCTGATCGCTGTCGCTTACGTTCGCAATGGATTCAACGAAATTGACGTCTATCCGTCACGTGCGGTTTTACACACTTCGGTCACAGTACTATTGACGGGGACATACCTTTTTGTTGTCGGAGTACTGGCTCAAATCGTTGCCCGCTTTGGAGGCGCTGCCGGATTTCCGATCGCAGCCTTTGTTGTCCTCCTTGGCTTGGCCACTCTGGCCATGCTGCTCCTGTCCGAACGAGCCCGGCAAAGTCTGCACCTCTTTATCACTCGCCATTTCAAGCGGCCGCAGCATGATTTCCGCCAAATCTGGGCCCGATTCACTCGAAATCTATCCGCTGCCCTCGACGAGACCGCGCTTAGCGCGACTGCTTCGCAGCTGATTTCAGAAACGTTTGGTGCGCTTTCCGTTTCGACCTGGCTTGTCGATAAACAGCGAGAGTGCCTAATCCGCGCAGGCTCGACGTGCCGCGCAGAACAGACCGAAGCTGAGGACCTGACCAAATTAATGACAGCAGAACAGCTCAATCCACCGGAGTTAATCAGGTTTTTACGACCGTTCGACCTCAGCAAAGCAAAAGAAAGGTGGGCAAGAGACCTCATGGAAAAAAGCAGCGGTCAATTCCGCACTGGGGGTAGCCCCATCTGTATTCCGCTCGTTGGTGGAGAGCACTGGCTTGGAGCGATCGTCCTTGCCGATCGTGTTAGGGGCCTCGGCTACTCGGCCGAAGAAATGGACTTGTTGAAATGCATCGGCGACCAGGTAGCGGCTAGCCTGCTGAAATTGCGCCTCACGGAAGAGATCATGGAAAGAAGAGAATTGCAGGCATTCCAAACCATGTCCGCATTCTTGATTCATGACCTAAAGAATGCAGCTTCCACCCTGGGCCTGATGTTGGAGAATTTGCCGGGGCACTTCGACAATCCCGCTTTCCGGCAGGACGCATTCCGCGGAATCGGGAGTGCGGCCAACCGGATCAACGATCTTATCAGTCGCATGAACGCGCTGCGTCATGAGTTGCGCCTCAAGCCAGCGGAATTGGATCTCAATCATGTTGTGACCGAAGCGCTAACCAACCTGAACGGTACACTCGACACGAAGCTGGTGACCAAATTCAATCAGATCCCAAGGATAGTGGCTGATCGCGAGCAACTGCAAAGCGTGTGTACAAACCTCCTTCTCAACGCCCGCGATGCGGTGGGCACAGATGGCCGGATCACCGTGGAAACAGCCAGGCACGATCAGTGGGTAGCTCTGTCGATAAGTGACAACGGTCGCGGGATGAGTGAGCAGTTCATCAAAAATTCTCTTTTCCGGCCGTTCCACTCCACCAAGAAAAAAGGGTTGGGTATCGGCATGTTTCAATCCAAGACGATCGTCGAAGCGCACCAAGGAAAGATTCACGTAGAAAGCGAACTCGGCGTCGGCACAACTTTCCGTGTGATGTTGCCTCTCACGTGTCAAACAGTATGAAACCGAAAATACTCATCGTGGATGACGACGAAGCCATCCGGACGCAGATGAAATGGGCTCTGAGCGACCAGTACGAAGTCCACTTCGCCGAAGATCGCAAGTCAGCAAGCGAAGGCTTTGAAACTAACTCGCCGGCCGTAACGTTGCTTGATCTGGGTCTACCACCTCGACCTAACGAATGCGACGAAGGCCTAGCGGTCTTATCAGACATACTCGCAATCGATAACACGGCCAAAGTCATCATTATTTCCGGACAAAGCGAAAAGCAAAATGCAATCGAGGCAGTCGGCGCGGGGGCTTACGATTTCCTGTGCAAGCCTGTAGAGATGGAAGAACTCAGGTTACTCCTTCGCCGATGCATCCACATCGTGGAGCTTGAGAAGGAATACCACAGGTTACAACAAAGTCAGCGCGCCGATGTTTTTGAAGACATGCTGGGCACCAGCCCGCAAATGCAGGCGGTCTTTGCTTTCATTCGCAAAGTGGCCGCGACCAATGCTCCGGTCCTCCTGCTGGGAGAAAGCGGCACCGGTAAAGAGATGGCGGCAGCGGCTATCCATCGCCGCAGCACGCGTAAGGATGGTCCCTTTGTCGCCATCAACTGCAACGCTATTCCCGAAAATCTCTTGGAGAGTGAACTCTTCGGCCATGAAAAAGGCGCCTTTACTGGTGCTCATGTTCAGCGCAAAGGACTCTTGGAAACAGCCAGTGGCGGAACCCTGTTTCTGGATGAGATTGGCGAGCTTCCTCCGGCCATTCAGGTAAAGCTGCTTCGCTTCCTTCAAGAACAGCGCTTACAAAGAGTGGGCGGTAGACAGGAGATTCAGGTCGATACCCGGCTTGTCGCGGCGACCAACGCGGATCTGAAAGAGCTGATCAACAACGGGAAATTTCGTGAGGACTTGTATTTTCGCCTTGCCGTTGTCACGATTCGCCTTCTGCCACTTCGTGAACGCGGGGAGGACATCGTGTTCCTCGCTCGCGAGTTTCTGCAAAGATACTCGAGCCAAGATGGTCGCCCGAAGATGGTTTTCGCACCTGATGCCTTGCGCGCGATGAACTCTCATTCGTGGCCTGGAAACGTCCGCGAGCTGCAAAATCGCGTAAAACGTGGCGTAATTATGGCTAGCGGATCGCGAGTGACGGCAAAAGATCTCGAGTTGCAACGCGATAAAGGGATCGTGGCCTCGGCTGCAACGACGCTGCGACAAGCACGCGAACACGTCGAACGCGAACTGGTCGAGCAAGCGCTCAAGAGGCACTCCGGTAAAATTACTTCTGCGGCTGCGGACCTCGGCATTAGCCGGCCGACTCTTTACGAGCTAATGGAAAAGCTTGGCATTCCCAAGGAACGAGCGACTGCAAACGTTAACTAAAATCGAAACCAACCTCCACATGCAAACACCGAGAATCTTACTTAGAATTGTAACGCTTGCTTTAGCGGTTACGGTGATCACTGGCTGCTCCAAGGAAGCCAAGAAGACACGCTTTCTCGCTGAGGCGGACAATTACTTTAAAGCAGGCGATTACGACAAAGCGAAGGTGAGTTACCTCAAAGTGGTCAGCCTGGATCCACAAAACGCGCTCGCATTCGAAAGAATTGGGACCATGTGGCTGGAGGATGGATCGCCACTGCGTGCAGCTACATTCCTCGCGAAGGCGAACGAGCTGGCTCCCAAGGACGATCAAAACCAAATACGGCTCGCTCAATGTTATCTGGCCATGGGGCGCTTCGCCGACGCAAAAAAGGAAGCGCTCAAGGTCCTTGAGCAATTCCCCGCCAACGGGGATGCCATTGTCGCTTTAACGGAAGCGGCGCAAACCCGGGAAGACCTGGAGGAGGCCGAGCAACACCTACAGAAATTTCCAGAAAAGAACAGTGTCCCTTTTTATCTAGCTTCGGCGAACCTGTTTCTTCGCCAGGGCGATTTAGCTGCAGCGGAAAACGCGCTTCGGCAGGCGCTCACTGCCGATCCTAAGTCAGCTGCCGCGCACATGGCGCTGGGAGATCTCAATCTGCTCAAGAAAGATCAGAAACAAGCCGGCGAAGAATTCAAGAAGGCCGCTGAGCTTGCGCCAGTTCGATCAATGGAGCGCTTGAAGTACGCTGCGTTCGCTTCTGCTATTGGTGATACTGAAGAGACCAAAAGAATCGCCACCGAAATGACCGGGGAGTCGCCCGATTATCTGCCGGGCTGGACCTTACTGGCCGAAGTTGCGTTCAAAAATAAGAAATACGACGAGGCGCTCTCGCTCCTTGAAAATGTTTTTAGCCGCGACCCGGAATACGTCGATGGCCACAGACTGGAAAGCAAGGTGCTGATGGCAAAGGGCGACACGAAAAAAGCGGTCGAAGTCCTGGAGCGGCTCGACCAAACGTATCCGGGCAGTCCTCTCATCAAATACGAATTGGCACAGGCGTATCTCAAGAACAACAACCTGAATCAAGCCAAGGCAGCGCTCGATCAAGTGATCTCAATCAATCCGAATTATGCCGATGCCATCCTGCTGCTTGCCGAAATCAATCTTCATTCCGGACATGGTGAAGCGGTCATCGAACCGATAACGCGTTTACTGAAAAGAAATCCCGAGTCAAAGCCAGCTGCGCTGCTACTGGCGGCTGCATACGGGTCTCTTGATAGATTCGACGACGCCGCTGTAGTTGTAAGCGAACAAGCAAAGCTTGCTCCTCGCGACCCACAAGCGCAGATGGCGCTTGGCCTGACCTTGCGCCAAGCCAAGAGGAATGACGAAGCCCGCCAGGCATTTGAAAAAGCCGCGGAGCTTGCGCCGGATAGCTTGTGGCCAGTCGAGCAACTTGTGGAACTGGATCTGCTAGATAAGCAATTTGATACGGCGCGGCAGAGAATTCGTCATCAGTTCGAAAAGACGCCAGATTCGCCAGCCGCCCATTTCTTTGAAGGCAAGATCCTGGCCGCGGAAGAAAAATGGGATTCCGCGGAAGCAGAGCTTAAAGAGACGCTCCGACTCGATCCAAATTTGACTAACGCGTACGATCTACTGGTCCAGACTTATCTTGTGACCAACAAGCTTCCACAAGCGCTCAGCCAATTGCAAGCCCAGGTGGCCAAAAATCCTAAGGATCTGTCGGCACTGATCACGCTGGCCCAGCTTTGCGAGCGAACAAACGATTTCGCAAATGCCCGTGATGCCTACGAGCGGGTTCTCTCCATCGAGCCTAACTCTATTTCCGCACTGAATAATCTCGCTTACCTCTACGCGGATCGGCTAAACGATCTCAACAAGGCTTACGACCTGGCGCGCAAGGCCCGTGATTTGCGCAGTGACGACCCTGCCATAGCCGACACGCTCGGCTGGATTCTTTCCAAACGCGGTGAATATCAACAAGCCCTGCCAATCTTGCAGGAGAGTGCTGCAAAACTTCCTGACAGTCCGGAAGTTCAGTTTCATTTGGGTATGACGGCCTACATGATGGGACAGACCGACCTGGCCCGGGTTGCGCTTCAAAAAGCCGCCGGCGCCACCAGGGATTTTCCCGGTAAGGAGGAAAGTAAACGTCGTCTCGCCATGCTCAACAGCAGCACCGATGCCTCGGCGGAACTGTCTCTCGCGCAGCTCGAAGCTATGGCAAAAGAGCAGCCTAACGATGTCCTCGCCCAGATGCGTTTGGGGGAAGCTTACAAAAAGCAAGGCTCATCAGATAAGGCGGCGGCTGCATTTGAGCAGGCGGTGAAATTAAATCCCAGCTTGTCCTCGGCCATAACCACCGTTGCGCAACTCTATGCCGGTCCGCTGCAAAACAACGAGAAGGCTCTCGCTTACGCGAGAAAAGCGCGCGAGCTCACACCAGGTGACCCTCGGGTCACGAGTATGCTCGGAAGGATCGCCTATCAGACCGGCAATTTCACTTGGTCTTACAGCCTTCTGCAGGAGGCCGCACGCCAGCGCGAAAACGACCCATCAATCCTCCATGATTTGGCATGGGCCGCCTATAGCTTGGGAAAAGTGAATCAAGCTCGGGGCCTTATGCAAAAGGCCGTGGCCACCAGTCTTGACTTCCCCGAGCTCAGCGATGCCAGAAAGTTTGTATCGTTGACGGGATTGGGTGAAAACCCAAAGGAACTCGTGGCCGCCGAGAATGAGATTCAAAAAGAATTACAAACCAATCCGGAGTATATGCCCACCCTTATGGCCAAAGCCGCGCTCGACGAGCAGCGCGGTCAAATCAAGTCGGCAATGGAGATATACACTGGGGTTTTGCGTCGCTCGCCGGATTTCGCCCCAGCGCAGCAACGCCTCGCTAGCTTGTATGCCAGAGACCCATCCATGGCCGCAGTTGCGTACGAGCTAGCTACTAAGGCGCGCAAGGCGTTACCGGACGACCCCGCGCTTTCCCAGCTTCTTGGACGATTGAGTTACGAGAAAAGAGAATACCAGCGCGCGATCCAATTGTTACAGGAAAGCGCCAGAAAACGGCCACTCGACGCCGATTCACTCTTTTACTTGGGAATGTCTCAGCTGCAAATCAGACAAAAGGCCGAAGCACAAGGTATGCTCAATCAAGCTTTGCTCGCCGGTCTTCAAGAACCTCTTGCCAGCGAAGCGAGACAAGCCCTCGCTCATATCGGGCAGGAATAGCCAAGGCCGATTCCGCACCGAAGCTCATTTGCGAAGGTGAGGCTGCCCCGTGGCGTTTTATGGAGCCAAAGCCGTCGACAGTCGATACGCTTTCCGATCGCAGATCATAATCCACTTTTCCGGTGATGGCTACAACAGGTTGTTTTCTTGGAGACGACGGAACTGTCGGAACAATTTACGATCTGGCAGAAAGCACACAAAATCCACGACTACATGGTATATTTGATAACCTCCTAATGTCTATGATCTTATACGATTTTCTAAGGCGATGACGCCTTTTGGCACGAGCTTTGCTTTAATTTCTTGGAAACCTGAAAACCCTATGAAAATAAACAGAAAACATCTAATCCCGAAAGTGGTGCTTGGTTCTGTGGCCGTTTGCGCCCTGATGCTCGCGTTCACTCCCAATGCCAAAGCTATTACTAATCTTGGATTCAACGATCAGTACGTTGTCGGCACGGTCTCACCCGGCGCGCCAGCCAACCCTGCGGCCGTTGCAGATTATATCAACTTCATGATTGGTTTAAGCAACGGCGACTCCGTGCAACATGACTTCGGAGGGTCCGAAGGCATCCAGACTATTACGCGCTCAAATAACGTGTTCGCGAGCTTGCCCAACGCCGTTTTCAATCCAAACGATCCCAACGCACAGGGCACTGGTACAGTTATAAATCTTGGAGCTGGCGGCGTATATACATATCTCTTTGCCAAATATGACGGGCAAAACGATAACTCTTTTGTTTGGTACGTCGGTAACTTGAGTGGAATTGTCACGATCCCTCTCCTCGGCCCTCTTGGTCATGGCCTTTCAGGGTGGATTCTGTTTGGCCCAGGTAGTGGTCAAGGTGTTCCGGACGGCGGAACGACCGCGATGTTGCTCGGGGCGGCATTTGGTGCCCTTGGTATGATGCGGCGCTTTTTAAAGATTTAACTTCCCACTGGAAACAGAAAATAATTGACCGGGCAGGGTAAAACCTGCCCGGTTCTTTTTTTTGTAGCGGCGGCAGTCACCCCACAACCGAAACCTGTCCACTGCTAGTTTGTCTCGCGTGGAAAGGTGCGATTGTTTTTTCGCGTGGTCGTTTTCTCTTACTTTTTCGCCTAATCGTTGGCCAGGTATTTCGTACGTTTGGCAGTTCGTCGGAATGCTTTACGCGTCGGCAGATAAGTTACGTGAAATTTAAGGGTCTCCGGCGACATGGTTAATCAGCTAGTATTCAGATGGTTAAAATATCATGAAGGATGCTTTTTTGTTTTGGACAACGCTTGCTGAGCTGATTCTATGCTATAAAGGCCAATATCCTTCCAAGACACAAAGTCGTTCTGGTGGCGGTTTTGCACTGCAACCCTGGCGGTCAGTCCCAAGGCCAATGCTCTTAGCTTTTTGGGGATGCTCACGAACTGGTTTTCTTTCCCTATGTCAACCCCTTAGTTGGAATGGCTCTTGGCACGATCAACACTGCCATGGCCAGATCTACTTTCGCTCAACCAACAGCTTTAGTTCCTTGCCGACCGCTGTATCGGCCTTAATGACACAACCATAAATCTTGTTGCCGGTGGCGTATGCACGTACCTGTTTACGAATTACACCGGGTTAGATGCGGAGGTCTGGTACGTCGGTGACCTGCATGGGGTCATAACGATTCCCGCAATCTTTAATTTGTGCGGCCCCTCACTAAATGAACGCTGTTTGACCCTGGCGGTGCCGGGGGTTCCGGACGGTGGTGTCACGGCAATGTTGCTTGGAGTAGCACTTGGCACGCTCGGGATATGTCGCCACTTCGCGCTCAGTTTGGGAGCCAAGGCCAATGCCCACAGAAACTGTCAGAAATTCTGACGCTTCAGAGTGCCGCGTAAAATCCAGCATTCGTGCTTGTTAGGTATTGCCCCCTCGAACAGACAAATAATAGTCGGAATACTTTACGATTTGAGTCTAAACAAGAAGTGCGATTAATGAAATCACTTATGATCCTAAGTCGCTGTTAAATCTGAACTTACATCTATCGCTACGGACGCATTCTCCTCTTGGCACAGCGCATGCTTTCTACCTTACGACATGAAAACACTTCCCGCAACCAAGCTTTCCTTCTTGCTGTGTACGGCCGTGATCGGTGCATTGCTTATGTTCAGCGACAGCGCCAGTGCAGGCCCCAACCCAAGCGGAGGCCCTGTGGGGGTTCCCGATGGTGGCATGACTGCAGTGCTACTCGGCACAGCCCTCGGGGCGCTCGGTGTCGCCAGGCGTTACCTAAGGCGTTAGCCGGGCAAGCGCTCCGACGTTGCCAAAAAAGCTTTGATCAAGGTGGCTGTTCCATTGGACGGCCACTTGCTTGCCCCTTGGACAGGCCGAAGTGGGCTTGGAACAGTCGAAATCACACGAGGCCGACAACTGGCTTAAAGGGCGGCAAAACTGATTCGTCTGCCCCACACCATCCGGTTTTGATTTGAGGTTGTCCGCTCGCGTTAGCCTGGGCCGTCCCAGCCTTACGCTGCGAGCACTTTTGCCATGGAAACTTCCATTTCCACGGATCGCCCAAGAAAATCGAAAAGGACGCGAATCCGATCTTTCGCTGGAAGTAAATGAGTAACCACGACTTCAAGTCCTTGAAAGGGACCGTCGATGATTTGAACCGATTGCCCAACTTTGATAGAGCAATCGAGGGTCACGATCTCTTCCGAACCCACTCTCGATTGGAGCGCGGTCACAATATTTTCAGGCAAGGTTGCCAGCCGATCGCCAAAATGGACAATCCCTCGAATTCCATGAGAATTTTCAACGGCGCGATGTTGCGTCGAATAGACAAATTTTGCGAACAGATAGCCAGGAAACATCGCCTCTACGAACCAAACCGGTCCTCTTTGGGTCATTCTTTTGAAACGCAAGCGAGGCGAGAAACACTCGACCCCGAACTGACGCCTCAGCGCGGTCGCGGCCAAATGTTCGCGCTTTGGCTGCGTCTTTAGACAAAACCATACTGGCTCAGGAACCAGCGCGAGCGAGGCGGATGACTGGGTCACACTCCGAACTACGGAATTGGCGATTCCAAGTTCCGAAAAATCGTAAAGTTTTCCGTCGAATTCTTGGTTTACCCGGTTCACGTGACAGTCAACCCGCCAGCCAGAGCCTACCGAAAATCCACACAGTTGCCGGGATACGACACAATCTTCGTCAAAAAGCGGCCGAACGTCACGCCGGACTCACCGCCTGGTTAGTTATCTGCAAAAAACAGCTAACCGTAATCGTTTCAGCTGACCGCCAGACGTTCGCCGTTTAATCACCGGGATGGGTTTGGATAATCGCTGGCTGGTGACCTAACCCGCCTGCCGCGGACAAGATTTCTGCCCAAAATTCGGGAGGCCTTTTTTGGGATGGTGCGCGATAGAGGGTTCGAACCTCTGACCCCTACCGTGTCAAGGTAGTGCTCTACCACTGAGCTAACCGCGCGCTCGAATCAGCAGTGATAACTGATCGGGGACTAGAAACGAGTCAAGCGCGATATCGAAACTACGGTGACTCAACAAAATTTTCCGCACGGTCGAAATCAGATCTGTCGTGCCACCACTTCGCGACTGGACAACTTCGATGTGCAAGGCGACTGTTCGCGTCTCGTGAGCGCCTTGTTTTTCAAGCAGTTTTTGAAACGACCATTTCAGATTGCGTCAATCGTCCCCAGTTCCAAGGCACTGGTGGAACGTGTCGCCAGCAAGATGGATTTTAGCCAGCCACGTGTGATCGCGGAGTATGGGCCAGGCGAAGGAGTACATTCGCGCGAAATTGCACGGCGGATGTGTCCGGATTCACATCTGCTTTTGTTCGAGTTGGACCGAGCGTTCGCACGCGATCTGGAGCGCCAGTTTGCTGGCGACCGGCGCGTGCGTGTGATTCATGGTGATGCAGCCTCGTTGCCACATGAACTGCAGCGTCGCCGCATCGGTTCTTGTGACTATATTCTTTCGGGTATTCCGTTCAGCATTCTTAAAATTGAGAAGAAACGCGCGCTCCTGCAAAAAACACATGATGCGCTGGCGCCTGGTGGCAGTTTTATCATCTATCAAGTGACGAACGAATTGAAACAGCACGCGACCCTGTTCGAGCACGCCGAGTCAGAGTACTTCCTGCAAAACATACCGCCGATGTTCATCACCGTTTTTCAGAAGACGCATCCGCTTGGTCACGACAAACGTCGGAGCCTGCAAAGGGCGAGCTATAGTATTGGCGCACACCGTTCGGCATGACGGAGAAGCCGACCCGAACAGAAAAAGATTCGATGGGCGAGATGACGCTTCCGGCGTCTGCTCTCCATGGCGCTTCGACGCACCGTGCAGTGCTAAATTTTCCAGTGAGCGGTTATCGGTTTTCACGGCCGTTCATTCGCGCTCTTGGCTTGATCAAATGGGCTGCCGCGCAAGCAAATCACGACCTCGGCTTGCTCGATGCGGAGCGTTCTGCGCTGATCGTCCAGGCGGCTGAAGAAGTTGTTGAAGGAAAACTCGACGACCATTTTCCGCTCGACATTTTCCAGACCGGTTCGGGCACAAGCACAAACACCAACGCCAACGAGGTCATCGCCAACCGTTCCGCGCAACTAGCTGGCAAACCGATCGGCTCGCGGGAGCATGTGCATCCGAACGACCACGTCAATATGGGGCAGTCGAGCAATGATGTAATTCCGTCCGCCATCCATATCAGCGCCGCCGAACAACTAAAGAATTCTCTCATCCCGGCTCTCGAAAAACTGCACACAGCGCTCGAAGCGAAGGCGAAAGAATTCTGGCACATTATAAAGATTGGCCGGACCCATCTTATGGACGCGACACCGATCCGGCTGGGACAGGAATTCTCCGGTTACGCGCAACAAGTTGCCTACGCGAAGGAGCGGGCGCAGAAAGCAATTGAAGCGTTGCGCGAGATTCCACTCGGCGGTACCGCAGTGGGCACAGGCTTGAACCGGCACAAGGATTTGACTGCGAAAGTTCTGCGGCACTTGGAGCAGCGCACGGGTATCGCGTTTCGGGAGGCAAGAAACCATTTTGAAGCACAAGGGGGAAAGGACGCCGTAGTAGAAGCAAGCGGCCAACTTAAAACAATCGCCGTAAGTTTATTCAAGATCGCAAACGACATTCGTTTGCTGGGTAGCGGTCCTCGTTGCGGAATTGGGGAGATCCAACTTCCCGCGACGCAGCCTGGCAGTTCAATCATGCCGGGCAAGGTGAACCCCGTGATGTGCGAATCGGTAATGATGGTGTGCGCGCAAGTGATCGGCAACGACACAACC
>JBKPOB010000163.1:0-9791 GCA_046732875.1 Verrucomicrobiota bacterium
GAGGGCAACCGCATGGTGACCAGCTTCGATATGGGACGCACCTTGAGGGCGCCCATTTTGAAACTGGGCGTCAACTGCATGGCTGCGATCTCGAACGAGAAAGTAAGCTGCACGGATGTTTGCATCGCGGCAGATGGTTGTTGCGGTTTAGCCATCGGCGGGGCCGGGGCTTTGGTTACCGGAGCGGTTGGGGTTTGAGTTGTTTCAGGCATGATTGCGGGTGTTGTTGTTTGCGGAATTACGGGTTCTGCGGAGGCGGCCCTCGGTGAATCAGAGGGGAATGTAGCAGCCTTTGCGAGCACTGGGGTCGGAATCACAGTCGAAACGGTTTGATCGGGCTCTGGTTCGACTGCCTGGTCCAGGCTGATCGATTCAGCGGGGGGCTCGGTCAGTGGTGTCACGGCAGGCAATGAGACTTCTCCATCTCGTGGGACCTCAGCAGGCTCGTCAGGAAGCGATGGAGCTTCCTTCGCGTCGGCGAACATATTCCTCGCCTCACGCGTGGCCCAAGTGATTTCCTCAACGCTTTCTGGAACCTCAGCAGTCGCCTGCGGCGCGATTGCGGTTATCTCGGTCAATTCGTTGCTCGCTGAAACTCCGGCCATCTCAGGCGTCTCCGGAGTATCCGTATGCAAGCTTTCTCCGTTCTCTGCCATTTGTTCGATAACCGGCCCGACGGATGCCTCAACCTCTGAACCAATAAGTGACACCTCGCGATTTGGTTCTTCCATCTGATAGGCCGACTCTAGCAATGGCTTCGCTCGCACGCCTTTGTTCAATTGAAAATCACCGCCCAGGTTGCCCGAGGGGACAACACTATGTCGTAGGGCTGGTTTTGAAGCCTTTAACTGCAGCGAGATCTGGCGGGGCCCTCCGACAAAGCCGTTGCTCTGCAAAGTCTTCTTTTGCGGCGATGCCGATGCCGCTCTCGGCTTAAACACGGTAGGCGCAGCGGGAGAAGTTGCCCGCGGGTAGCTTGGCACATTGAAGGCATAACGACGGCGAAGAGTAGGCAAGATCGCCCAGGCGAGTATGAACAGCGCCGCCAAGAGCAGTCCGCCAACGAGCCACATTCTGCCTCTCGCCAGAATGCTGGATGGCGCAGTTTTAGCAGGGATCACTGCTGCAGCGGGACTTGCGGAGACGCTCGCTTGGGCAATAGCCGCTTGATCATTTTGTTCCTTGGAAGCAGGTGATGTCTGCGGTGACTCAACGGGCGCTGCCCCAGCCGTGCTTTCCCTGCCACCTGAAGCCAGTGCTGACGCCTGCTGCTCAGGCTGCGCGCTCGTTTCCGATGCGGACTCATTCGATGCAGCGATGGAAGTTTGCGCAGCGGTTCTCGTGCCGGCGATATCGAGGCCAGTACCTGGTGCGTTCCCTTTGGAGCCCAAAGCCAGCCCTTCACTCTTCGAAGTGTCACTTTGGCTGTTTGCAGCAAAAACCTTGTCTGGAATAGGACTCGGCTCGACTGCTGGACTCCCCTCAGCCTGGGCTGTGTCAAACGCAGGTGTCGGCATGGTCGCAGCTGCGGGCCTTTGCATCCAACCAACGTCGTAGAAGGCGTCAGCAAAAACATTGTTCAGTGCCGACGAATAAATCTTATTGGCCGAAGCGGCCCAGTCCGCGGCCTTCTCTGGATTGTTATGTTGAAATTCCCAGGCCGCCTGAGCGTAGTAGAGTGCGGGCGTGTCCCCGGTAAATTGAAACTCATCCATCATCGCGTGTGCGCGGCTCTCTTTCCCTTCGAGCAAAAGCGTCATGTAAATCTTGAATTTGATGAGCTCTGCCGCCTGATTTTTGTCGCCTCCAGGTGTGCGGTTGTATAACGTCTCAAAACGGTCCCGCGCTTTCGCATATTCCTTCTTCTTGAAGGGAATTTGCGCCAGGTTGTATTGTGCCTCGCGAAGTTTGGAATCCAGCCTGGCTGCCTTCTTAAATGCCGCTTCAGCTTGGTCGAACTGCCCCTGTTGCATCAGAATCTCGCCGCGTAAATTAATGGTCGCCGCCTGATTTGGGTCGGCCTGATCGGCTTCATCCACTAGTTTAAGAGCCGTCGCGAGATCGCGCTGCCGCAACGCCTGCTGGGCCTGCTCAAACTTTGCACGGGCAGTGGCCTTTGTTTTTTCCGAGCGCTCAGCGGCTGTCATCAGCGGCAACGAAGGCCGCGCTGCGCCCGCTGGTTTTTCGAGCCACCCGACTTCGTAAAGTGATTCGGCAAAAAGTTTGTTCAGTTGCGGTGAAAAGTTCTTTTCTGCGACGCTGATCCAATCTTTCGCCTCTTTTTGATTCTTCTGTTTTAGCGCAACGGCCGCCTTCACATAGTCAACGGCTGGTGTATCAGGCGAAAGTTCCAACTTGGCCTGAATAGAATCGACCATGCTGTCTTTCCCCTCGAGGAGATAAGTGAGCAGGATTTTGTATTGGATCAGTTGCGACGCTTCTTTTGCCAGATCGGATTCACCACTGGAAAGCAATTGTTCAAAGCGATTTCGCGCTTCCGGCCAATCTTTCTTAAGAAACGGGATTTCCGCCAGGTTGAAGCGCGCGTTCCAAAACTTGGGATCGATTCGGGCAGCATCCTGCAGTGCTGCTTCGGCCTGATCATAGTTGCCCTGGCGCATCAGGATCACGCCGCGCAAGTTCTTTGACGCGGCAAGATCAGATTGGCGGGCATCGATGGCATCAAGCTGTTTTAGCGCTTCCGGAAATTTGCCAGAATCGAACGCGCGAAACGCCGCGTTGTACATTTCCTCCAGCTCCGCCTTCGTTGGGGCGACATTTTCCGCTCCAAACGAATCTGCGACGAATAACCTAAGCACCAGCGCGGCGACCGCCGCCATCCCCCACACTCTCATGAAGTAGCGATTGAAACCCTATTCAGGGCGTCTGACAAGTGGAAAGTTGCTGCAGGGACTCGATTTTTCAGCTCCCTTCGGAAAAATCAAAGGCAACAAATAGTCAGGCGCGACCGCCCTGCGCGGTCTTAAGTCAGTCGTTTAGGTTTGCCACGATCCGCAATCCTTCCAAAGTGAGATTCGGATGAACCACGTCGATCGCCGGCAATCGTCGCGCGATTAATCGCGCGTAGCCGCCGGTAGCTATGACATGAATCCCGCGCCTCCGGGACGGAAACTGCTCCGCTCGAATTCGCGCCAGGATTTCGCGAACTAATCCCCGATAGCCGAACACAGCTCCCGACAACATTGCCTGAATTGTCGACTTCCCGATCACGCGTCGCGGCTCTTTCAATGAAAGCTGCGGCAAGAGCGCGGTTCGCTGATAAAGAAAATTAGTCATTGCTTCGAGGCCTGGCGCAATCACACCGCCAATGTAAGCCCGGCGTCCAGAGACGATATCAAAGGTCACCGCTGTGCCGAAATCCACCACGACTGCGGGATAGCCGTATAGCGCTGTGACCGCTGCAGCGTTTGCCAACCGGTCCGCGCCAATCGATTGCGGCTTCGGATAATCGATCTCGACGCCCAGCTTCAATTTCCAATCCAGCCAGAGTACATTCGTTTTTCCTGCGGCCTTCAAAATTGCCGAGTTCTTCGCGGGGACTACCGAAGAGGCAACTATCTTCCCCACATTTCGTTTTCGGAGAAATCGTGCCACCACGCTGTTTGAAAGCTCGCTGGTAGTGATCCGCGTAGGAGCTGAAACTCGCCTTGTCGATGCAAAGGCAAATTTCGCGTAAGAATTGCTGATATCGACCAACAAATAATCCGAGCTGCGCGCCACGATCAAGATGCAGACACCTAACGTTACGCGCCGTCAAGCAACTGTCCCTTCATCTGAGCGGCGTTTTGACTAAGCTGGCTCCTACTTTGCTTGCGGCGCACTTTCGCAACGCATACCGTCGCCTTGTGAGAAAACTCGTGCATCGCCCGCGTCGCCTGCGGCGTTCGCCTGCGCTGCGAAACCTCGCCCGCGAGACGCATTTGAGCGTTCACGATTTTGTGCTGCCGCTGTTTGTAAGTGAAAAGGTGCAGCAGCGTCGGCCAATCGCCAGCATGCCGGGCGTGTTTCAATTGTCTGTCAAGGAAGTTGCCGACGAAGCGCGTGCTGCTCAGGACCTGGGGCTCCAAGCCATTCTGCTTTTCGGAATTCCAGCGCAGAAAGATGAACAGGCCAGTGGCGCGTACGCCGAAGACGGAATCGTCCAAGAGGCGCTGAAAGCAATAAAATCAAAATGTCCAGACCTTGTCACCGTCACCGATGTTTGCCTGTGTGAGTACATGAGCCATGGTCACTGCGGTGTGACACGCATCGATGGAGATCATTTCCACGTTCTCAATGACGAGACTGTCGAGTTGTTGGTAAGGACGGCGCTCTCTCACGCTGTAGCTGGTGCGGACATTGTGGCACCGAGCGACATGATGGATGGCCGCGTCGGCGCGATTCGCGAAGCGCTCGATGAGCGAGGCTTCGATCAAACTGCGATTATGAGTTACGCGGCCAAATTCGCCTCGGCTTTCTACGGGCCATTTCGCGAGGCAGCTGAGAGTCCGCCGCAGTTTGGCGACCGGCGCTCTTACCAGATGGATTTTGGCAACGCGAATGAAGCCTTGCGTGAGGTAGCACTGGACATCGACGAGGGAGCGGACATCGTGATGATAAAACCTGCCTTGCCGTACATGGACATTTTGTGGCGAGTCCGTGAGCGGTTTCGAAAACCGACTGCCGTCTACCATGTGAGCGGCGAGTATGCGATGGTCAAGTACGCGGTCGAGAAAGGGCTTTTGAACGAGCGCGATTCCGTACTTGAGATCATGACTGCTTTGAAACGAGCGGGAGCCGATATTATTGTCACCTATTGGGCACGCGAACTCGCGAGATGGCTGCGGGAGTAAGACGCTCCGGCGGCGAAACTGAGAGACACGCCCGGTTAAAGCGGCTGGCATTTCTGTGGGCGCAAGCGCAGGGCTTTTCCGCCTGCGCCACGGAAGTGCGTCTGCCAAAATGCCGCTACCGTGCCGACGTGGCTGCTTATCGATCGCAGCGAAAACAGATTGGATTCACAGCGATTTTTGAATGCAAGCAAGCGCTCTGCGATTTGCGGCGTGATAACTGCCACAACGAAGTTACGCGCGACCGCCTCGAAGTGATTTGCCGCCAGCGCGAGCTTTTCGAAACGCGTCTGCGCGCGCACTACCCGACCTGGCGGAGTGTTGATTGGCTTTTCCCCGAGTTTGATCCGCGGAATTTCGCGTCCATCGGTCACCGCGGTTATGCTCGCGTCGCTCGTAGGTTGCGCGCTCTGCAAAATCGTATCTACCACTGCACCAAATTCGAGAAAATGGTTCGCTACCAGTGCGCGAATTTGTTTTTCCTTGTGTTGCCGACAGATTTATTTCGCGAATCGGAAATCCCCGTCGGTTGGGGAGTATTGATTGACTCAGAGAATGGTCCCATCCTCGTAAGGAGACCAACTTGGCACGAGACGACGCCGCAAAGCCGGCTGGATTTTTTACAGCGGATCGCGACGGCAGCGACGCGAAACGTGAACCGTGAGTTCGGAATCACGTTCGAGCACGTGCAGAATATGCGCTCTCCCGATTGGCTATAGCGCTTGATCGACTGACTATCATAGCCCTGATCCAGCCTGACATTAAAAAAGCGGATTTCTCGATGAAGACGCAGCGATACGAGGCCGATCCAATCGACGGTCCGATCCATGCCGCCGTGTCCGACCAAATGGGGCTGAGGGCCACAGTAACCTCGCCATCGCTCTTTCCAAAAAGGGCGCCATGGAAAATGCGCTTCCCCATTTGCAACGGGCGGTGGAGAGAACGCCGAATCGACCCAAACTGCATTACAATATTGCCACAGTCTTGGCAGAGAATGGTCGCCTCGACGACGCCATTACGCATTACGAACAAGAAATTCAAATCCAGCCCGAGTTTGCGGAAGCACACAATAATCTTGGCACTGCGCTACTGCGCAAAGGCCGGCGTGACGATGCCTTCCTTCATTTCGCAAAAGCGATCGCGGCCAATCCGCGCCTAGCCAAAGCTTATTACAACGCGGCTATCGCTCTGGTGGCGAAAAGCCGGTCACGTGAAGCGGTCGATCTTTTGCAGAAAGCGCTCCAGCTGGACCCCGGGGACGCAGAGGCACGTATCCAGCTGGGTGTGGCCTGGTCCCAGGCGGGACACGTTGACCTGGCAATAAGCGAATGGGAAAAGACTCTGGAATCGGAGCCGGACAACTTGAACGCCGCTTACGATCTG
This sequence comes from Verrucomicrobiota bacterium, assembly GCA_046732875.1. Taxonomy (GTDB): domain Bacteria; phylum Verrucomicrobiota; class Verrucomicrobiia; order Chthoniobacterales; family UBA10450; genus Udaeobacter. The sequence goes on from JBKPOB010000163.1 coordinate 6,234, forward strand.
GCGTGGGTCTGTGCCACGTTTCCGGACGACGCGATTCGCGACGGGAGAAAAGCTGTACGAGTGGCCGAGCATGCGCTGCAGCTTTCTGAGAAAGACCCTCGAAATTACCGGCTGCTGGCTGCTGCGTACGCGGAGAATCATCAATTTGATAAGGCAATTGACACAGCGCAGCGCGGCTTAGAATTAGCCACGAACCAGGGAAACTACGCAGCCGCAAACGCTCTCAAATCCAATATCGATCTTTACCGAAGGAACATTCCACTGCGCGACTCGAGCGAGTAAACTAGGTCTTTACCGGAGAGTCGCATCGCTAGCGGTGACAACCGGCACGAGTAAATTGTGCCCAGTCATTTCCTTTGGCTGGGGCAGACCAAGCAAAAACAAAAGCGTTGGCGCCACATCCGCCAGGATTCCGTCTTCGCAGCGAAATCTTGCTGCATCCTTCGCGACGTAAACGAAGTGCACAAGATTGCTGGTATGTGCCGTATTTGGTGAGCCATCGGCGTTGCGCATCTGTTCGCAATTGCCGTGGTCGGCAGTGACGATGGCTTTACCATCAAGCTCAAGGAGCTTGGGAATTATTCTCGCCATGCACTTATCCACCGTCTCTACAGCTTTAATTCCGGCTTCGACGACGCCGCTATGACCGACCATGTCTGGATTGGCGAAGTTGAGTATGATCAGATCATAGTTCGCCATTCGCGGGAGCACTTCCTCGGTGACTTCAAACGCGCTCATCTCCGGTTTCAAATCGTAGGTGGCGACTTTCGGTGAAGGGATCAGCTTGCGGTCTTCGCCCGGAAATGGTTTCTCGATGCCTCCGTTAAAAAAATAGGTGACGTGCGCGTACTTTTCCGTCTCTGCGATGCGCAATTGGCGTTTGCCGGCTGCGCTCACGATTTCGCCCAGGATGTCGGCGAGCTTTTCCGGCGCAAAAATGAACGGCGAAGAATAGGTCGCATCGTATTGCGTTAGCGTGACAAACTCGATTTGCGGCCAGACCTCGCGGTCAAAGCCGTCGAAATCCTTAAGTAAAAATGCCTGTGATAACTGGCGAGCACGATCGGCACGGAAATTGAAAAATAAGACCACGTCGCCATCACGCACCCGCTGCTCGTTTGCGTGAGAAAAAATCAATGGTGGCATGAATTCATCCGTCTTGCCGTTCGCGTATTGCTGATCCACTGCCGCCGAGGGGGAGGATTTGCAGATTTCGCCGTGACCGAGAACAATTGCGTCCCATGCTTTTTTGGTGCGATCCCAACGCCGATCGCGATCCATTGCAAAGTACCGGCCTACAACCGTGACAATTTTCCCGCCACTTTTCTCGAGTTCTTTCTCGCAGCTTTTTAGATAAGCCGCGCCGCCGGTTGGAGACGTGTCGCGGCCATCCGTGAAAGCGTGTACGAAAATTTCCGTGACACCTGCGTCATGCGCAGTGTTCGCAAGAGCGATCATGTGCGAATAATGGCTGTGCACACCGCCGTCCGAAACCAGTCCGAGTAAATGAAGCCGGCGGTGCCCGCGCGCACTGGCGAATGTTTCCTGCAAAACTCGATTACGCGTTAGTTCGCCCTCCTTGATTGCTTTGTTAATTCGCGTGAGGTCTTGATAAACGATCCTACCGGCTCCCAGATTAAGATGCCCAACTTCTGAGTTGCCCATTTGTCCTTCCGGCAGACCAACGTCGCCTCCGCTTGCGCTCAATTTCGAGCCTGGGTAATCCCGGTAGAGCTTGTCATGAAACGGAGTCGACGCGAGAAGAGTCGCATCACCATTTTCTTTGCGCTTGTCCCTGCCGCCCGGATTAATGCCCCAACCGTCGCGGATGATAAGCAGCACAGGGGCAGCCATACGTCGCGCACTTTGCCGATGAATGACAAGATCGACAAGCGGTTCTTTGCGTAAGCGATGCTGAATACTTGATTCTGGATGCTGGATTCTTTGCGCTGCGTGCTGTTCATCATCTGGTATCAAGCATCCTAGTATCCAGCATCGGCATGCCGAAACTGCCAGTAGGCTCAGCCCAGAGCATTTGCGACGGTCATAGAGTGCCGCTACAGGGAACGTAATGAAGTGGCGTAACCAGTTGCTGGCGCTTTTTTGTCTCCTCGCCTTTGCTGGAATTGGCGTGCTTTATTTTCAGCATTGGGTGATCCGGAAGCCCTTCGGAATTATTTTGTTTGTTGGAGAAGGCCTTTCTCCGGCCCGGCTTGCCCCTACGCGCGTCTATGCTGCTGGCGCCGGCACGCGCCTGAACCTCGATTCGATGGCTCATGCGGCCTTAGTGATGAACTATTCAAAGGATTTCGCAGCACCGGACCAGGCCGCTGCCGCAACCGCAATTGCGACCGGCGAGAGAGTGGCCAATCGCGCTATCGCGATCAATGCGGACGGGAAAGCGATCAAGAGCATTGTTGAATTAGCACGGGAATACGGGCGGGCCACAGGACTCATAACGGACACCAAGCTTACCGATCCTACGAGCGCAGCCTTTTACGCGCATCCCACCGAGTCGAGCGATGCTGAGAAGATCGCAGCTGAGTTTGTGGATCGAGGAAGTATCGACATCGCCATGGGTGGTGGGGCGGCGCAATTTCTCCCCGTTACAAAAGGCGGAGAGAGACAGGATAGCCGCGATCTCTTACTCGAGCTCCGCGGCAACGGATTTGATGTCGTTCGAACGCGAACCGATCTGGACGCGGTTCCCGCATGGCGCCGCCCGAAACTGTTCGGCGTTTTTAGTAAAGAGGATCTCGCATTCATGAACCAGGTGGAAGAAAGAAGCCAGCAACCAAGCCTCTCGGATATGGTGCGGCGAGCAATCCAATTACTCCAGTATAACGTTGGCGGGTATTTACTGGTGGTTGATGCAGGACTAATGCGAAAGGCAGCGCAGGAAAACAACGGAGAAAGGACCCTCAGTCAAACGGTCGAACTGGATCGCGCAGTGGGCGTTGCACGAAGTTATGGCGGAGAAAAATCGACCATTGTCGTCTGTGGCGACGTGGCAATTGGCGGATTAAACCTGAATGGATTTCCTTTTCGCAAAGATAGTGGCATTGCCCTCTTGGGCTTTAATTCTGCGGGTCAGCCCTGGATTACCTGGGCAACCGGTCCAAACGGCGATAAATCGTACGGAGCGGCGAAAATACCGGGTAAAGAAGATGAAAATCAGAGCAGACAATCGCAGACGGAACTGCCGGAGCCGGCGGCGTTTTACACGAAATCTGCCTTGGTCACAGTCGAAGACGTCGTCGCATTTGGTAATGGCCCTGGAACTGGCGCTCTTACAGGAGTAGTGGAGAGCACAAAGGTGTTCGAAATTCTGCGCGACGAACTCTGATGGAAACCCTGCAATGTGGAACGCGTTGTTCTCAAAGCGTTGCCGAACTATGAATTGCGGCTTCGCCGCCCAACTTTCTCTCTGTGCGCTTCTTTCCAGGCTCCTTCTTGCGCCTCTGACGAAACTCTTGTCATCGTCTTCTCGAGAAGCCGATCCAACTCAGCTAGCCGGCCTATTTTGGAGTTTCCCGATAGGGCAGTCCAAGTTCATAG
>JBKPOB010000164.1:0-5240 GCA_046732875.1 Verrucomicrobiota bacterium
AGAATCTCGCGAAACATATCGGGATCGACCTTTCCTTTGTCGATGAAAAGCATCCCTGCGCTCGCGTTGTTTACGATCGCCGAGAGCGGCTGATCCAGTTCGTGAGCGAGCGAGGCCGTCATTTCGCCAAGCAAACTCACCCGGCCCAGAAGGTCGATCCGGCTACGCTGGAACCGCGCCTCCTCTTCGGCCGCCTTGCGCGCGGAGATGTCGGCTGACACTCCAATGAGCCGCGTAAGCTTCCCGCTTGTGTCTTTGACGGTACGGCCCCGCCCCGCGATCCAACGCACGGTCGCGTCCGGAAGCAACACGCGATACTCGATCTCGTAGCTGCCTGTCTCCATTGCTTGCCTCACGGCCGCTTCGCGCAAGGCGCGATCCTCGGGGTGCACGCGGGCTTGAAACATCTCGTGTGTTACCGGCATTCCTGGCTCGAATTGAAATATAAGGCGCGCGCCGTCGGACATCCAAATTTCCCGCGTGATCATGTTCATTTCCCACACCCCAAAGCGAGCCGCCTCGGCCGCGAGAGTGACTCGTTCCTCAAATTCGCGCAGCGCTTTCTCTCTTGTAAGAAGCCTCTGTTTGACCTGCCCCGCACGAAGCAAATCGGAGCCCAATTCAAATGCCATTGCTAACAAGATCGCGGCGAACGGAAAGCTGACGAGGTAAGGCAAGTCAACAACGTGGCGGTGAATCAAGGCGGTAATACCAGCCGCCAACAGAATGAAAAACGTGATACTCCCGCCCACGATTACGGCCCGCCGACGATTCTCGGCGTTTCCATGTCGCCACAAACTAATCGAAGCATCAATTACGAATATCAGCAGGAGCAGTGAACTGAGCTCGCCCAGCCGCGTCCACGGACTGCTTACACCTACCGGCACCGACACGGTCTGGCCCAGAAACTGCAAATGGCGTAGCCCAGTGATTTCACGGAAGTTTAGGCTCGGCGGAAACTCGAAGTTGATGATCAAAGCGAGTAACCGCACGGCGCATGCGGTTAGGCCCAGCCACACTCGACCTGTGCCAAAATAAATCCTGACGAACGCCACCAGCGCCACGACGAGAACGAAGATGGGGACGTGCGTCCACTGCTGTGCGCGCGCGAACTCGCCGACAGATCGGGCATGCATCATCAACATCTCGCAGATTGCGATTCCGATGACAGACCCCGTCGCGACAACGAAACACAAACGTGCTGCCGCTCCGCGTCGTTGCCGCAGGCCAACCAAGAGATGCGGGAGAGCCAGCGCTACGCACCCCCCGATTAACATCGCCCAGACTGCCGTCACGCGGTCCATATCCCACAAAGAGCTGAAGTTACATATTACAGAGAATCCTCGGTCAGTTTAAGAGTGACCAGGCGGTCGTGAAAGGAGATTTTGCGTGACAGTCGGTCAGTCTTTGCTGCCGCGTGCTGCTTAAGAATGCTTTTAAATCCGGCTGGACTACTTGCTAAGCAACTTCTTTTTCGCTGTGGCGAGTTCCTTTAATTTACCTTCGCCAACCTCAGGATACTCCAAATCGAGATCGGCAAGGGTTTCGATCACAGCCGCGGCGACAACAACGCGGGTAAACCACTTGTTATCCGCCGGCACCACATACCACGGCGAATCTTTCGTCGCGGTTCCCTGAATCATTTGTTCGTACGCTTCCATGTAGTCGTCCCAAAAGTCGCGCTCGGCAGCGTCATTCGATGAAAACTTCCAATTCTTTTGCGGATCGTCGATTCGATCGAGAAATCGTTGTTTCTGTTCCTTTTTTGAAACGTGAAGGAAAAATTTCCGAACGACCACGCCATTTCGCCCCAGATATTGTTCGAAATTGCGAATGTCCTCGAAACGGTCTTCCCAAATGTTTTTGCCGACCAGTTGTGGCGGCAACTTTTGCTTCGCCAGGAATTCGGGATGCACTCGGACGACGAGCACCTCTTCGTAATAACTGCGATTAAAAATTCCAATTTGTCCCCGGTTGGGTAGGCATTTCATGCATCGCCAGAGATAATCATGGTCCAGGTCCTCGCTCGAGGGCGCTTTGAAAGAATAGACCTGACACCCCTGCGGATTTACGCCTGACATGACATGTTTGATCGCGCCATCCTTGCCAGCTGCATCCATCGCTTGAAAGATCAACAGCACAGCCCACTTGTCCTGGGCATAAAGCTTGTCCTGCAGTTCGGCCAAGGCTGCGACACCCGTCGCAAGCGTTTCTTTCGCTCTTGGCTTATCTGCCTCCTTTGTGAATTCGAGCGTGTCGTCAGGATCAACATCTTTAAGTCGGAAATCCTTGCCTTTGGTGACTCGGAATGGTTTGGCGACTTCGCGCGCTCTTTTAATGGTTTCCTTCGTTTTCATAAAGCTTTCAGGGTTGATGCGAGCTACTCCCAGGTCTCGATCCGGGAGCGGCAAGGATTATGTGGCAAAGCCGCAGAAAAATACAGCCTCAAGGAATTTTGTTTTGACTAACTTTTGCCGCTTCGGATATACGACCTTCGTGTAATAGAAACCGCCGTAGAGAAGTCTTATTGTGCGGTGAAAACAAATCAGAAAAGAAACATTATGAAAAACCTGAAGAAAATTGCAGTTCTACTATTAAGCGTGGGTCTGACGATGGGCTTGGCGCAGGCGGCTACTCATCACTCGAAACCAGACGCAACATTACGGCTGAGCACCGGTGGCTTCGCTCTTGGAATTGGTGTCAACTGGGGGTCAGGCACGCTGTCCTACAAGGGCAAAGACTATCCGGTTAAGGTAAAAGGATTATCCGTAGGCAGGGTTGGGGCGACCAGCTCTTCCGTTTATGGCGAGGTTTTCAACCTGAAGCATCTTCAAGATTTCAACGGTCATTATGATGTGGGTGGTGCCGGAACCCGAGGCGTGACTCTTGGCGCTGGAAAAACTGGCACCATCATGTCAAATCAGGCCGGTGTGATAGTTCGGGTTTCCTCCACACAAAGCGGCGTTGCTGTTAATGCCACTGGCGGCGGCGTTGACATGCAACTCAAATAGTAACGGGTTGCCTGAAGAATAAATCTGTGCGCGCCGTCCTTTGACGGCGCGCGCGGCAATTGCTCGAATGGATGAGCTTTCCTCACCCTTCTGGCTATTGCCGCGCCAGCGGTTCGATCCTCAGAAGAAGGAACGCACAAGATAAATACCTTCTTGTTTGTCACGTCGTGAAATGGCAGATGCGACAATTGCGCTTCCCTGTTCTTGTCACGTTATGCTTGTCGCTCACGACAACCTCGCTATCTGCAAAGAGCGCGGAATTTTCTGAAAACCGTACTCTGCCTCCTTTAAAATTGTCGGCAGCTGATCTCGATACGGTTTTGCACAAGACTCATGCGTTTATTGCTTCGGCCAATTTTCCTGCCGGCAATGACGGGTCCGCTCGCGAGAGTGTGAAACTTGGGGTCCGCGGCCATGAAATTGAGATACCCCACTTTTCGTTGGCGAGTAGCGTTGCGTTCCCGAAGGAACTCTTCAAATTTTCTTACATATATAATCAACCCGATAAACCGATCTCATCCGTCATAATTGATTTGGGCGATAACTCGCGGCGCGTGTCGGTAACGGGCGAAGCTAAAGACCAGGTTAAGGCAACTTCCAACCTGATTGAGAAAGATCTTCGCCGTTTTTCAACCATGATCGGTGGCCTATCATTTCGACGTGTGGCTGGAGTCTGCCTCGCCGTGGTATTTCTTGTGACCTTTGGCCTAAGTAGCGCCTGGTGGTGGCGTTCTCGAGTCTACGGCGCATTGGGTATGCTGATTTGTTCGACTGTCGGCCTATTGCTCGTCCTTCTTTTACCTTGGAACAGGTACCTTCCAGGCTTCGCCCTTTACCAGAGTTATTCTCCTTTCCTTCTTATTAGATACGCGCCTCAGATTTTTTTTCTTACCCTTGTTGCAGCTCTTCTCGGAATTCCGTTGTCGTATTTTCTTCCCCGGTGGCGACGGAAAGCCTAATCAGCGGATGCACAGAACGGCTTCACTTCGGCATGCTTCCGTGGACGCTTACAAAGTCCGGCCTCCGTAAAGATCAGCAGGCATCAATCTAATCTTCGACGTGGTCGCACGTGGTACGCGAACCGGACGCAACCGCCAATTGCGATCAACCGCGCAAAATTTTACCGCCGATCATATGATGATGTGATTCATGTCTACAGCGAAATGGGTCGTGTGAATCGCCTTGCGCTCGCGCGGTGCTCCCGCGAGCTTTGCCGTGGTCAAGGCGAGCTGATCGACGCCTAGTGTTGCGACCTGATAAAACAGAGGAAATAACCATGAACTCGAACTATTTCATCCACGCTGGAAATGTTCTCCTGTTAGTGGCTTACAGCGTCCGCGATATTTTGTGGCTGCGTTTGTTCGCGGTGGCAGCCGCGCTCATCTCGATCCCGTATTTCGTGCTACAGCCGACAACGCTGTGGGCGCCGCTCAGTTGGACTGTCGTGTTTGCGGCGATCAATCTGGTGCAATCATGGCGTCTCTTTATCGAGCGTCGTCCAGTCAAACTGACACCAGAGGAGGAGGACATTCGACGACTCGTTTTCCGGGATTTACCTCCTCGCAAAGTCCTCCAGGTTCTGAGCATTGGCTCCTGGACCACGCTTGAGGTCGGAGAGCGACTAATAGAGAGCGGTAAACGTCCGGAAACGGTCTCGCTAATTGTCCGTGGGAAGGTGCGGGTCACGAGAGATGGCCGCTTCCTGGGTGAACTGATCGCGGGTGACTTCGTAGGCTCCGCTCTCATCCTCAGCGGTATTCCGGCCGAGGTGGATGCGGTGACGGTCGAGCCGGGCCGCGCCATGCGTTGGGAAGTGGCGGCATTAGAACGGTACCTCAGCGCCAACCCCGAGACGCGAACCATAATGCTGCAGCATGTCGCCCGTGACCTAGCTGAAAAGATGGAACGTGTGACGGGGGCCGATCAAACCGTTCCGACAAGACGCAATAGGACGCGTTGAGCATTACGTCACAAGCCCGCTCGCTCGCGCGGGCGATGCTTCATATCTCACTAGATCGATTCGCTCCAGGCTTATGCGAGCGCGAGACTCCTTTTCAATTTGTCATTTCGGCAGGTGGAACGTCTCGAAGTAGTAAGTCATTGTAAGGTTGGCCTGAAACTTCTTATTGCCGCCGTCGAGCTGCTTTTCCAATGCGGCACTGAGAACAACCGGGACATTCGAGAGGCGTTTGGCGACACCCAGGTTGATTGTGTGAGTCCAGCGGTCGC
>JBKPOB010000165.1:0-11001 GCA_046732875.1 Verrucomicrobiota bacterium
AACTCTTCGGTCGTGTTCCTGAGGCTCAGGCGGAGAGCGGCGCTCGCAGACTGCGCAGGCGGAAGCCAAAAAAGATGGCAAGAATGCCGAGTACGACCGCGTACCATGCGATAAGCCAAATCACCGCGGCGGCGCCAGCGATAGGATTCCACAGAAGCAGTATGGCAAAGACGATGGATGCCAGCCCCATTAGTATTAAAAACCATTCGCCTTTGATTTCCCGACGCAGCTTGATTGCGAACGCAATCTCTGTCGCGCCAACCATCAGCGCCCAAGCCGCGATATAAATTATCAGTGCCAGTGCGGTTATTTGCGGCGCATGAAATGTGAGGAGTCCAACGATGATCCCTACAATTCCAATGACGATGTGCCATCCCCAATCCGGATCAGAAGCACGATGTCCGATCGCACCGACAACCCGGAATATGCCGTCGATCAGCACCCATGCTCCAAAAAGCAGCACCAGCGTCGCGATCGTTATGCCTGGATAGACGAATGCGATGATTCCAAAAACAATTGCAGCAATACCCCTTATCACTGGAACCCACCAATGACGTTTTAAGGTTTCGATCATCATTGCTCCGTTTTAGGAAGCGGTCTGGGCGAAGGCAAGCACCATTTGAGAAATGCATCTGGTAGGGTCGGGCCGCGGCGCCGACCCCCGAAAGCTTTCGGGACAGTGTGACGTCCCTATCTCTGCTTGGTGTTGGTCACAATCCGCACTTAGCGCTGGCTTCCGCAATACTGGAGCGACTTCGAAGGAGAGATGCCAAATATGTATCGACGAACGGGGCGTTGTTGATCCGCGCGAGATTGGCGGGCGACTGAAGACGCGAAAAAATCGCGTAGGCAATTTTGCTTCGCGGAACGCTCTTCTCACCGTAACCAGACGGAATATTGCTCGACCAGTAACGGACATACTGGCCGTCCGGACGATTCTCTGTGCCGAGGAAAATTGTGGAATGTCCGTGCTCATTTCTGCCCACTTGCCGCGACCAGAAAATCTTCATGAAATCGCCTGGCTTCGCCTGATTAAAGTTATCGAAGTTTTGTCCAAGCTGGAGCTCGTGAAAAAGACGGGCTGTGCCGGGTCCGTTTGCGTTCCATCTGCCCCAGATGCCTTCACCATCGCGTTGGTCTCGAATAATCAGTCGCTCTAACGTGGAATAATCGAGGTGCAGCTGACCGCGCGCGCGCAAAGCCTCGATCGTTCTGATGAAAACGAGATAGGTTGCGCCTGAGCAGAAACTCGGCGAGGCCTGCGAAGGCAAAATGAAAAATTTACCCGACTCGAAATGCGCGGAGGATTGGAGACGGATTTTTGCGAAGTGCGAGACGGAATAGCGGCCGCCTTGCGGCATCTCCTTGATCTGCTCAAGGATCAAGCCATTGTGGTCGCCTGCGCATGACGCAGCCGTTGTGAGCGCAAGAATCCCAAGAAAAACCCAAGCCGCCAGTCTCTTCACGGCGGAATAAGTAATCATCAAAAGCGAATCTGGCAATGGCGGAGCTTTCTGTCATTCCGAGCGAAGTCGAGGAATCTCTAGCTATTTCTAAAACATCAAGAGATGTCTCGACTCCGCTCGACATGACAAGAAGCATAGCCGCCGCTACAATCACACTCATGCTGCGTTTCACAAAAATGGACGGCGCCGGAAACGATTTCATCCTGATCGATAACAGAGCAGGAGACATCCATCTAAATCGCAGCCAAATCGCGCGTCTGTGTGATCGTCACCGCGGTATTGGAGCGGACGGAGTTTTGTTGTTGGAAAATCCATCGGACCACGCCGATTTCCGAATGCGCTACTTTAACGCCGATGGAGGAGAAGCGGAAATGTGCGGAAACGGGGCGCGTTGTTTTGCGCGTTTCGCACAAAAAATGGCAGGGGCGGAGGGAAAAATTTCATTTGAGACTCCAGCTGGCGTCATTTCGGCGGAGTTAGCCGGAGATCTCGTCACTCTGCGAATGACCGACCCGACTGATTTGCGACTCAGTGTTCCCCTTAACACCGGTTCGCAGAAAAAAACGGTTCATTTCATCAATAGCGGCGTGCCGCATGTGGTTGTTCCGGTTCCACGAGTCGGCGGTGTGGATGTGTCACGAGAAGGCTCGGCCATTCGCCATCACGAAGCGTTTTCGCCAAAGGGCGCAAACGTGAACTTCATCGAGAAACGCGGACCCGATAAGATCGCTGTCCGCACCTACGAACGGGGTGTGGAAGATGAAACCCTCGCGTGCGGCACCGGCGTAGTTGCCAGCGCGCTCGTGTTCGCAGTCACTGAAAACGCGGAGGGTCCGATCGGCGTGATTGCACGCGGGGGAGACGAATTGCAGGTTGGCTTCAAGAAAACAGGTAAGCAGTTCGAAAATGTCACTCTCACTGGCCCGGCCGAGTTTGTGTTCGAAGGAACAATTGAGATTTAACGTCCATTGTCATTCCGAGCGGAGCCGAGGAATCTCTAGTTTTAAAGCAGAAGTAATCAGAGATATCTCGACTTCGCTTGACCTGACAATTGAGCGAGCCGTTTTAACTTTGTAACTCTTTTAACTCTTTAACTTTTATCGCATGTTCCAGGGTACCTTCACAGCTTTAGTCACACCATTTCGCAACGGGGCGATTGACATTGCTGCTTTCGAGAAGCTAATCGAAAAGCAAATCGCTGCCGGTATCAGCGGAGTTGTCGCCGTAGGCACCACGGGCGAATCGCCGACGCTATCGCACGAGGAACGCCAGGAACTGATCCGGTTTGCGGTTGCCACTGCGAAAAAGCGTTGTCAGGTTCTCGCCGGCACAGGTTCCAACGCTACCCAGCACGCGGTGGCCGATACGAAGACGGCCGAGAAACTCGGCGCGGACGGCGCGCTGCTCGTAGCCCCCTATTACAACAAACCAAGCCAAGAGGGTTTGTTCCGCCATTTCAAGACGATTGCCGACGCCACGGCCCTACCCATCATACTCTACAACATTCCTGGGCGATGCGGGGTGGATATTGCGCCCGATACCGTGGCGCGTCTCGCGAAGGAATGCAGGAATATTGTTTCGATCAAGGAGGCTAGTGGGAGTGTCGAGCGTATCAGTGAGTTGCGGACTCGTTTGCCTGAATCATTTACGGTCTTAAGCGGCGACGATTCATTAACGCTGCCGTTCATGTCGGTTGGAGCCGTTGGCGTTGTCAGTGTCGCTTCAAATCTGTTTCCAGCCGAAGTTTGCGGGCTGGTCCAAGCTTATGAATGCGGCGATGCGAAGTCAGCCTTCAACCTGCATCGTAAGATGTTTCAGCTTTTCAAGGATTTGTTCATTGAACCGAATCCTGTGCCCGTAAAAACAGCGCTTGGCTGGCGCGGCGCGATGTCCGGCGAAGTGCGTCTGCCGTTATGTGAGATGAGCGACGCGAATCAAGCTCGCTTGCGCAAGACGCTCGAGGCTTTCGAACGGGAGAAATGATTTTTCGGGTTTCGCGTCGTCTCAGTCGTCAACTTGGTGAGTGAGGATTTTCTCAAATGAGGAACTCGCAAGTGCGTATATTGCTCATCGGCGCGGTTGGGCGCATGGGAAAAACTATTAGTGATCTTGCGAGTGCCGATCCCAAAATCGACATCATCGCGCGGTGCGATCTTGGCGATCCAATCGAACCGCCGATGAAAAATTGCGATGTGGCTATCGATTTCAGTCACGCCGACGCCATCGCTGAAGTCTGTCGCGCTGCCTTGCATCATCGCAAACCGTTAGTCATTGGGACGACCGGTCATTCGCAGGAGCAACGCGGACTGATTGAAGAAACCGCGAAATCATTATCGGTCGTGTTTGCATCTAATTTCAGCGTCGGAGTCAATGTGCTTTTCTGGCTGACGCGTAAAGCTGCCGAACAACTCGGCGGTGAATTTGACGCCGAGATTATTGAAACGCACCACACGATGAAAAAAGATGCGCCCAGTGGGACCGCCAAAACTCTGGCCGAGGTTTTGAGCGCAACTAAAAAGACGCAGAGCGAAATCCCAATCCAATCGATTCGCGAAGGCGATGTCGTTGGCGAACATACGGTCATTTTCAAGGGGCCGAGCGAGCGGCTTGAACTCACGCACCGCGCAGCGAGCCGCGAGATTTTCGCGCGAGGCGCCTTGCACGCGGCAAAATGGATTATTAATCAGCCGCCGGGGCTTTACTCGATGCAGGATGTGCTGGGACTATAAATCTGTAGCGGCGCTCTGTGAGCGCCGACAACCTGGAAGGGCGATTTCCAAATCGCCACGACGGTTATAGATCGCCGCTACAAAAGATGAGAACTGCTGTCGCGCTCGGATCGAATCTCGGCGATCGTCTCGGGAATCTGCGTGCGGCGCGCGGCCAAATTGTCCAGCTTGCCGAGGTACAAGCACCCATCGTGTCTTCGGCAATTTACGAAACCAAACCAATCGACTGCGAACCGGAAGCAGCAAAATTTTTAAACGCAGTTCTTGAATTTGATTACCGAGCCGATCCCATTCATTTACTTGAAGAACTGCTTTGCATCGAGGAGTCGTTAGGCCGCAAGCGCGATCATCCCAAAAACGTCTCGCGCTTTATTGACATCGATCTGCTTTACTGCGGCGATCGTGAGATCGATAACGAACGCTTGCGATTGCCACACCCGCGGATGCATTTGAGAAGATTCGTGCTTCAACCGCTCGCCGATATCCGGCCGGATCTGATTTTGCCTAACCAGACAAGAACGGTCGCAGATCTGCTCGGGGAACTTGACCCACCTGGCGAAGTAGTTCGATTCACCGACCACTGGTAGCATAGGGACTGTAGTGGCAGGCGTGTCCACTGCTCTTGAGCGGATTAGCAGGGGACACGCCTGTCTCTACAGTAATTCTGCTTCAGCTTGCGTTCTCGACTTAGCGGCTGATCTTCCGACCAGATCCCAATGAAAGATTTTCGCCAAATGAAACAACGCGGCGAAAAGATCACCGCGTTGACGGCCTACGACTATCCAACGGGGCGTCTGCTGGATGAAAGCGGCATCGACATCATCCTGGTAGGCGACTCGTTAGGTATGGTGGTACTTGGTTGCCAGGATACAACCAGTGTCACGCTGGAAGGAATGCTGCATCACACTCGCGCGGTGGCGCGCGGGGTCAAACAAGCGTTGCTCGTGGCGGACCTACCGATCCACACGTACGACACGCCCGAACAGGCTGTGGAGACTGCCAGGAAATTTGTCGATGTTGGGGCTAAGGCAGTGAAGCTTGAAGGCGGTGTGAGTCATGTGGCGCAAATCGAAGCGATTACAAGGGCAGGCATTCCGTTTATGGCGCACATTGGCATGCTGCCGCAAAGTGTGCGGGAGGAAGGCGGCTACAGGATCAAGGGCCGTACTCAATCTGAAGCGGAAGCGTTGCTGGCTGATGCGCGCGCTGTGGAGAAAGCCGGCGCGTTTTCTGTCGTGCTGGAGATCGTGGTCGCGGATATTGCACGGCAGATCACAAACACAATCGGCATTCCAACGATCGGTATCGGCTCCGGTAAGCACTGTGACGGGCAAATTCTGGTCACGCACGATTTGATCGGACTCTTTCCGTGGTTCACACCGAAATTTGTTTCACCTGAAGCACGTGTGGCAGATGAAATCCGGCGTGCTGCGACAGCGTTTATTGAGCGGACGCGAGCTGGAACATAAGCATTCTGCCTGTTGCCCAGCGACATGTTGTCCGCTTGGGGTCGGCGGGCGGCGGGTTTCAAACCCTCCAGGCGCACAGGCCACAGGCCTATGTTCCGTTCGCTGACACGGTGGCTCGCAGGGCCAGATGTGGTATGTTGCGAGCCAGCCAAATGAGGGTCTCCGATTTCGACGACTTGGACGGTTTCCAAACTGAAGGACTGCTCACGGGCAGCAGAGAGCGCAGTTGGCTCTGGTTTGGGTTGATTGTTTCGCTGGCGGTACATTTCGCGCTGTGCGCTTATTTTTATCGGACCCGTTTCCAATCGATTGAAACCGTGGTTGCTCAAAATGACCAGACGCCAACGTTCAAGGTAAAGAGTATCAACACGTCGGATCTGGGCAAGAGCAGCGTCGATCAGACAAATCCCGCTGCGAAACCGAACCCCGATAACACCGATGTGCAGTTGCCGGACGAAAAGAAATCGTTCGACAAGCTATTGCAGGACATTCAAGCCAGCGCGGCTCTCCCGGACGACGTGCGGGATGTCTTGCCTGATCAACCCAAGGTGGAGCAGCCAGAAGTAAATTCCGTGCTAACCGAAATTGAGCACTCGACTGCGCAAAGTCTCGCTACCGATCCAAACGCGGTGCACGAACAATCGCTGCTCAACAATAGTTCGCAGTCAGGCCGTCCGCAGCCCGCGCTCAGCGGAACGGAATTGGCAACGAGTACGACAATCAAGCGTCCAAACACATTTACCAGCAAGATGCCAGGTGACAGCGCCGGACCAAACAAGGGGCACACGGCCGGCTTCAGCGATCTGGATCAACTGCTCGCCCAAAAAGGTCCACTTGGGTCGGGCACAAAATTGCGCTTGCCGGACGATCAACTCTTCGAGTACGACAGCGACGCGCTTCAAGCGAGCGCCATCACGCAGTTGCAAAAGTTGGGCACTCTGATCCAGCGCAACCCAAAGGCGACATTTTCCGTGGAAGGTTACACGGATTCATTCGGCACATTTGAATACAACCTCGATCTGAGCCAGCGCCGCGCCGACAGCGTGAAACGGTACTTGGTAGAGGCGATGCGGATTAACCCTGGGCAGATTGAAACGCGCGGCTACGGCGCGACCAAATTCCGAACGTCGCCCAACGGATCAATTGAAGAGCAGAGTCCCAACCGCCGCGTGGAAGTTGTAGTTCACACGAGCGAAGGATGACCGGGAATTACGGATTGCGGATCGCGGATTGCGGATTTTCTGTAGCGGCGCTCTATGAGCGCCGGTGTAATATTGTAGCGACGGCCCTGTGGGCCGTCAGATGTAAATAGGCTTAAGAAGGACCGCCCACAGGGCGGTGGCTACAGCTACCAGTTTTTGATCCACTGGTTGGGATCGTTCCCGGTGGTTAGGCCCGCCGTGCTCCAAAGGTCGAACGTAGGATTGTAGCCTTTGGTAGGATCAGCCTGATTAGCGGTCGAGTAGCCGTAGCTGTTACCAAACGGATCACGTGGGTACACTTTACCGTTGTTATCAGTGCCAAGCATATTCGGCTTGAACTGCATATATGACTTGCGGTTGGAGTTCGGAACGCCATCGAAATCCGGATCGCCTGCGAGTTGGCCGTAAAGGTACTGAGAAGCTGCTTGGTAACTACTCATGTTTATTGCTGCTCTAGCGTCGAGAGCATCGGTTGTCGTTGTGTTTCGTGGATAAATCCCGTTATCCGCCTTATAATTTTCGCAGGCAGCGGACATTGCTGCGATCTCGGTTTCAGCGCGGGCGCGGGCACCTTTCTTTTGGACGTAGCCAACTGTGCTCAGAACCAATCCGCTCAGAATGACAATCACGGTGGTGACGACGATTAGCTCAATGAGAGTAAACGCGACGTTGTAGCGGCGCTTGTGCCAAGCGCCGAACCCATCGCGTAGGCGTTTGGCACAAACGCCTCTACAGGATTTATCATTCGTCATTCGCGCTTCATCATTCCCGCCTCGGCGGACTACGTTTGCTGTTGCAAGCCGCTAATGATGCTGATGAGCGGGGTGAAGAGAGCGAGCACGATCGTGCCCACAATCAGCGCCAGAAATACGATCATGATGGGCTCGAGCATCGATGTGAGTGCCGCGACTGCGTTATCAACCTCATCGTCGTACACGTCGGCAATCTTTAGGAGCATATCCGGAAGTTTACCGGTTTCTTCGCCCACATCGATCATGCTGATCACCATCGGCGGGAAAGCGCGACTGGCTTCCAGCGGTTGCACGATGGATTCGCCTTCCTTTACGCTGTCGTGCACCTGTGAGATCGCGCGGGCAATAGCGGCGTTGCCGGCGGTTTCGCGAGTAATGTTTAACGCCTGCAAAATAGGAACACCGCTCGTGACTAGAGTTCCCAGTGTGCGTGCAAACCGTGAGATTGCCGTTTTCCGATTCAAATCGCCAAAGAGCGGCATGCGCAGTTTGAAACTGTCAATCATGAATCGCCCGCCTCGAGTGCGGCCAATGAATTTGTAAGCCGCCACTGCCACGATGACCGCTCCGACCAGAACAAGACCATGATCCTTTACAAGGTTGCTGGCTGCGAGAACAAACCTCGTAATGGGCGGCAGCGGCTTATCGCCAAGCATATCATGGAAGATCGCTTCGAACTTCGGTACAATGAAAACAAGGAGAAAACCCATGATGCCCACTGCCATCGTCATCACAATGATCGGGTAGACCATCGCCGACACGACCTTGTTCTTAACCTTGGCAGCTTTCTCCTGGAACTCCGAAAGCCGATTCAGCACCAATTCGAGGACGCCGCCGACCTCGCCGGCTTTGACCATGTTAACGTACAAATTGTTAAAGATTCGCGGATGCAGAGCGAGCGCGTCCGAAAATGTGTTACCGCTCTGGACCTCGTCAGCTAGTTTATTGATGGTGTTCTTCAAAACTTTATCTCGCTCCTGTTTCGCCAAAACGGTTAAGCTCCGCAGCAGAGGCAGCCCGGAATCGATCAGCGTTGCCAGTTGACGCGTGAAAATCATCAGGATTTTTGGCTTAACCTTCGTGCGCTGGAAAAGAACAATTCCGGCCTTCGCGCGCGGTTTAGTCGCTTGCGCAATCTTCGCCGCGCGGCGCCGAGCCGCTTTGTCGTCGGCGCGGGCGACAGCCTCCTCGTAAACGCTCGTGGGAAAATAGCCAGCCTGACGCAGTCGGCCGATTGCGTCGTTAGTCGAAGCGGCCTCAACTAATCCAGTCGCTTCCTGTCCCCGGGCATCGAGAGCTACGTAGTTAAACCGCGGCATGACGAGCGATTTTAGTTAGCTCGGGACGCTATGTCGAGCATGCGTCAAATTCCAAATGACGAATGTCGAATGACGAAGGAAGTCCGAATGACCGAATAACGAAAGGGACTGCCGACCGCTTCGTTTGCTTCGTGCTTGTCATTCGTCATTAGTGCTTCGTCATTTCTCTTCACGTATATCTCAGCACTTCCTCGACAGTCGTATCGCCAGCAAAGATACTGCGCAAACCGTCCTGGCGCAGTGTTACCATTCCCAGCTCCACAGCCTTTTGTTTCAAGGTAACCGTTGGCGCGCGTTCATTAATAAGCTCCCGAATCGGATCGGTGACTCTCAGAAGCTCGTAGATTCCTTTTCGCCCTTTGTAGCCGGTGTTGTTACACGCATCACAGCCTTTGCCGTAAAAGAATTGTTTGTTGCCGATGTCCTGCCGCGAGATTCCCAGCTCAGCCAGTAGCGTGTCGCTGGGTTGGTAGGTAGTGTGGCACTGCCGGCAGATGCTGCGCAGTAAACGCTGACCAAGGACTGCCTCCAGCGTGGACGAGATTAGAAATGGCTCCACACCCATGTCGATCAAACGCGTGATCGCCCCAGGCGCGTCGTTTGTATGGAGTGTAGTGAAAACAAGGTGGCCGGTCAGAGACGCCTGAATTGCAATCTGCGCGGTCTCAAGGTCGCGTGTCTCGCCAACCATGATGCGGTCCGGGTCCTGGCGGAGAAATGAGCGCAAGACCCGCGCAAACGTGAGACCGATGGCTTCATTCACTGGAACTTGAACGATCCCTTCCAGATCGTATTCGACCGGCTCCTCTGCGGTCAGGAGCTTCGAATCAATCGTATTGACCTTACGCAGGCAGGAGTAAAGCGTCGTTGTCTTTCCAGAGCCGGTCGGTCCGGTCGCAATGAAGATGCCATTGGGACGCTCAATCATCTCCAGCAGAAAATTGTAGATGTAATCAGGCATTCCGAGTGCTTCGAGATCCAGATTTACGATGCTGCGATCAAGGACCCGCAGCACGAGGCTCTCACCGAATTGAGTCGGCAATGTTGAAACTCGAAGATCGACGTTGCGTCCGGCGATATGCTTCTGAATGCGCCCATCCTGGGGCAATCGTCTTTCTGCAATGTTCATATTTGCCATCACTTTCAGCCGTGATATGACGGGGAGAGCAAGATGACGCGGTGGTGGCGACATTTCGTAAAGCGCGCCATCAACGCGATAGCGGATCTTGAACTCATTTTCGAATGGCTCGAAATGAATGTCGCTCGCGCGGTCCTGAATCGCCTGGTAAAGAATGAGGTCGACAAAGCGAATGATCGGCGTTGCGTTTGCTTCGGCTTCGACTGCGGTCTCGCCGTTTCCTTCGCCTCCGCCTGAGGCGGAGAGAAGTTCGCCAGATTGGCCGAGCTGTTTGAGAACGTCCTCCATGCTCGTCGTATCGCTGCCGTAATACTGTTTGATCAGGTCTTCGATTTGATCCGATGGCGAAACAACGACCTGGATGTCTTTACCGAGTGCAAAGCGAAGGTCCTCCGCAGCGTGAAGATCGAACGGATCGACGAGGGCGACTCGCAATGTTGGTCCGCTCATCTCAACCGGAAGAGCACCGTGCAACCTGGCCAGACCGCTGGGAATGAGACGCAAAATCTCCGGCGCAATATCACGCTCGGTGAGATCGATCAGGTCAGTGCCGAGTCCGTTTGCAATTGTTTGGTAAAAGCCCCGCTCGTCGATGAAGCCGCCATCGATCATGGCCTGCGCAACGGTCTTTCCGTTCAGTTCTACTTCGCTCAGGACGTCTTCCGCTTGCGAAGGCTCGAGCACGCGTTGCTCGACAAAAAATTCGGCAAGCTGTTTGTCTTTCATCAGCTCACATCTCCCACGGTGATGGAAATTATTTCTTCCGCGGAGGTGAGGCCGGCGAGCATTTTGCGGATCCCGTCCTCGCGGAGCGTGCGCATGCCAAGTTCACGTGCCCGTTGCCGCAACAGCAAAGTCGGGCTGCGTTTGTTGATCATGTGGCGCACATCGTCGTCGATCACAAAAATTTCAAAGATGCCCATTCG
>JBKPOB010000166.1:0-5201 GCA_046732875.1 Verrucomicrobiota bacterium
ACAACCATCTGCCGCGATGCAAACATCCGTGCAGCTTACTTTCTCGTTCGAGATCGCAGCCATGCAGTTGACGCCCAGTTTCAAAATGGGCGCCCTCAAGGTGCGTCCCATATCGAAGCTGGTCACCATGCGGTTGCCCTCACCCCAGTCTCAGTCCGCCCTGAATTTGCAGGTCAGCTTCGAAGTGGCAAAGATTCAGCCCGCCTCAGGAGCACTTGGCAGGATCCGAATGGTTCCCTCTCAACAGCAGAGACCCACACCGGGGGGTTTGCCGTCATTTGCAGTCGCGGGATTGCAGGTGGTTCCGAATTCTGAGACCGCGCCAGTCCAACTCACGCCTTCGCAACAGGGACGGGCATCGGTCCTCATTACCGTGCCATTCCAGATTACGACGCTCGAGTTTGCGCCCTCGCTCGAAATAGCATCCGCTATTCTAAACTCGACTTCCAAGCAGGTGGCTGTTCAGTTGCCGGGCGCCGGACCCGCCCCAGGTGAAGGAGCGCCAATGTTTGAAATAGCAAATCTGGAGCTCGGCGAAGGCGGCGAGATCGGCATGATGCATCTGAATCCTGTCAGCGCGCCCAAGCGAGCCTGAGCAGGCGAAGCTTTTTTGTCAGAAGAAGGCAGGTAGCTCAGCACCAGTTTAGCGAACGCAGTTGTTTCGGAAGAAACACTCCGTTTTTTCGAATCAGCTTACCGTCGAAATAGATTTCTCCGCCGCCGTACTCGGGACGCTGAATGCTTACCATATCCCAGTGGACCTGACTTCGGTTTCCATTGTCCGCTTCTTCGTAAGCTTGCCCCGGAGTGAAGTGAAACGAGCCGGCGATCTTCTCGTCGAACAAAATGTCCCGCATGGGATGCAAAATGCGTGGATTAAATCCGAGCGAAAATTCCCCGATGTAACGGGCACCCGGATCTGAATCGAGAATCTTGTTCAGCTTTTTCGTCTCGTTGCTTGTCGCGTCGATAATTTTTCCGTTTTTGAATTCGAGACGGATGCCATCAAAGGCGATCCCCTGATAAATGCTTGGCGCGCTAAACGTCACATGACCTTCGACTGAATCTTTTACGGCGCAGCTGAACACTTCGCCATCGGGAATATTGCGATCGCCACCGCAAATCACGGCTGGAATCCCTTTCATGCTGAAACGGAGATCTGTATTAGGACCTTTGACTTGGACTCGGTCCGTTTTTTCCATCAAACGATGGAGTGCCTTCATACTGGGCAAAAGTTTCCGATAATCCAGCGTGCAGACTTCGAAAAAGAAATCTTCAAACGCCTCGGTGCTCATTCCGGCAAGTTGCGCCATCGACGGCGTGGGCCAGCGCAGGACTACCCACTTGGTCTTTTTGACTCGCTGATCCTGTACCGGCCGCATTTTTCTGGCGATTAATTTCATCGTTTTCGGCGGCACATCGGATAATTCGGTGATGTTGTTGCTGCCGCGCACTGCGATATACGCATCCATTTTTTTCATTCGCGCCAGCTCGTGGCTTGCCATGAGATTTAGCTGTCTGTCGGAGGCTTTGAGCGCGAGCGCTCGGTTTACTTGGACGTGATAGGTCTGCGCAAACGGCACTCCGCCCGCTTTCCGGGCCGCGCGAACCAGCGCGATGGTCATTTCGTCAGGAATATCGAATGCCTCGATGAGAACCGTTTCATTACGCTTGAGGCGAATGGAGTATTCCACCAGAAGTTTCGCGAGTTTATCAAATCGGGCGTCGTGCATAGGCTCTTATCTTTCCACTGGCCTCGCTGGACGCAACTTGGCCGGTGCTACGCGCTCCGAACAAGTTTCGCCGCGAAAGCGCCATCGAAACCGTCTCGAAAAGGAAGCGAACGCTTTTCCTCTGCAAGGCGCAGAATGGAAGGGCTGGTGAGTGCTTGCTGCAAGACTTGCTCGTTTTCTTCCGGTTCAAGGCTGCAGGTGCTGTAAACAAGTGCGCTCTTCGGCGCTAGCAATGGAATGAGCGCGCGAAGAATTTCGAGCTGGCGCTGTTGCATGCGACGGAAATCGCGTGGTTGCAATCGCCATCTGACATCCACACGCCGTCGCATTACTCCGGTGTTGCTGCAAGGCGTGTCAATCAGAATGCGATGGAATGGAGCCTTCAAAGCGATTTCAGAAGGGACGCGGCCGCGCGTCCAGTCGTGGACGAAAGTCTGGACGATCTCAACGCCGAGGCGCGCCATGTTCTCATTCAACATCGGCAATCGATCTGAATCGCGATCGCATGCGACGATTGTTCCCCGGTTTTTCATCAGTTGCGCGATATAACCGGTTTTCCCACCCGGAGCGGCGCATGCATCGAGGACCTTTTCTCCAGGCTTAGGGTCCAGAATCTGGGAGGCAATTGCCGTGCTAGGATCTTGAATGTAGCAGTGGCCCTGCCGTACAGCGGCTGCCGGGAACACATTAAATTCCACGAACCCGGGATTACGCGTCAGTGACCGGGAGTGCGGATAAAGCCGGAGGAACGCGTCGCGGTCGACTTTTAGTTGATTGATTCGCGCATAGATCGGAGCGGGAAGATTGTTCCATTTGCAGAGCTCTTCCGCCTGTTGGGCGCCAAAATACTGCTGCCAGCGCTCGACGAGAAATTGTGGATGCGAGGTTTGAACAAACAGAGGCTCTGCGTCGGCACGCGCGAGCAACTCGCTCTGTCGCCGGATTGCGGCGCGAAGCATGCCATTCACGACTGGTCGCTGTCTTAGTGGGACGAGCTCCACAGTCTCATGGACTGCCGCATGTTGAGCGGTCTTGAGCAGAAAAAGTTGATACAACCCCAGGCGCAGAACATCACGAAGATGCACGTCGACCATTGAAGGGCGGAGGCAGCCAATCCAAAAATCCAGCAAAGTTAAATTGCGCAGCACGCCGTAAAAGAGTTCAAAGGCAAACGCACGATCGGATTCAATGAGCTCGGCCTTTGCGAGAAACTCTGAGACGATCGAGTCGGCAAAACGCTTTTCTTTTCGCCACGCGCGCAGCGCGTTCAGCGCAATCCGGCGAGCAGAAAGCCGCGCCATATTCTGGAAAAACCGTTATTGCGGTTTCACGCTGGCGCGTCCAATCGAATGATAATGAAAGCCCAGTCGACCCATCGTTCCTGGGTCTAACAGATTTCGCCCGTCAAACACGATCGGCGTTCTCATCTTTTCTTTCACCACCGTGAGGTCTGCGTTTGCGAATTCGTTCCATTCCGTGGCAATGATCAGCGCTTCGGCATCATTTACTGCTTCAAGAGCCGACGAAGCAAATTCCGCATCGGCAACCGCCTTGATGGAGCGGGCTTTTTGCATTCCCTTCGGGTCGTAGGCAACGACGTGTGCTCCGTCGCGAAGCAGGTCTGCCACCAATTCCATTGCGATAGACGAACGAAGATCATCTGTATTCGGTTTAAATGTGAGACCCCACACGGCAATTCGTTTTTCTCGCAACACCCACAGCGTTTCCCGAATCGCCTTTAGAAACCGCTCTTTCTGGGCATTGTTAATGCGCTGGACTTCCTTGAGCAAATCAAACGGAACGCCAAGCCGCTCGCTGATGGTGATGAAGGCAGCAATATCTTTGGGAAAACAAGAGCCGCCGTATCCTATTCCAGCATTAAGAAAATCGCGACCGATTCGGCGGTCCATCCCGATTCCGTCGGCGACTTTTTCAACATCGGCGCCACTCGCCTCGCAGATCGCGGAGACCGCGTTGATATACGAAATTTTCAGCGCCAGAAATGAATTTGCGCAATGTTTGATGAGCTCAGCGCTGTTAATATCAGTCACGAGAATCGGCGCCATAAACGGCTCATAAACTTTCTTCATGAGGTCGATCGCGTGTTCGCTTGGGGCTCCAATCACAATGCGGTCGGGCTTCATCAAATCGGCAACCGCACAGCCTTCGCGCAGAAATTCAGGATTGCTGACCACGTCGAAGAACGCGCCGTGGCGGTTATACCTTTTGATTGATTCGGCCACTTTTTCGCCGGTTTTCACAGGCACTGTACTCTTGTCAACAATCACGCGGTAATCAGTTAAAACTCCGGCGATTTCACGAGCGACTTTCTCCAGAAAGCTGAGATCGACGTCGCCATCCGGTTGTTGTGGAGTAGGAACGGCGATAAAAACAATCTGAGAATTCTTCACACCCTCCTCGATACTGCCGGTGAAACGCAGCCGATGCGCCGACACATTGCGATGAATTATTTCTTCGAGCCCTGGCTCGTAGATTGGTACCTCACCGGCTTGGAGTTGCTTGATTTTCTGCGCATCGTTATCGACGCAAATGACGTTATGTCCGACATCGGCGAAACAGGCACCTGTCACCAGGCCGACATAACCGGAACCGATGATTGTAAGATCCATGATTGAAGGAATCGCGCGAATTAGCCGCAGCACAAGCGGAACAAATCCAGGCCACCTGGTATTGTTCGCGCGTTTTGGTTCATTCCCCTTCGGACGACGGATCGAAGTTCAAATCGAATCCAAATTTCGGAAATGCTTTGAGCGTTATGGTAAAGATGACGCCGTACTCCTTCACTCCGTTGTTGTCGCGTATGACGCCACCAAATGAGGCAACCCAGCTCGACAAGTCTCGGTAAAGAGAGTAGCGCTGTTGTTCGAGGATGCCGGTTGCCCCTTCATATTGCTCCTGGAATCCAACGCCCCAGTTATCGTCGATGCGGTAATATCCCCCCACAACAAACAAGCTGCTGTCTTGGAAAAAGGGATTCCCATTCAAATAGCGATGCGCAACGCTCAATTGCAGATTGGCCATTGGTTGAACACTGGCAATCGTATCCACTTCCGTAAACCCTTGGTCGAAAGCCGGCACTTGTGAATTGACCGTGAAAGATACCCACGGCAACGGCGTAAAACGGATATTGTTAAAGAGATTTGAGTACTCCGTTTGGTCAAAGGGATTGTTGAAATTCACGTCAAGGTAGGTATCCAGTTCGAACCAGGTGATTGTTCGGTCATCTCGCCGCGTTTCCAGCTTATTGCGAACGCCGAGCCGCCATATGGTCCAATCGTCGATCGTGTCGATGGTTGTGAACTGGGGGAAATCAATCGCCGGCAATTGGGTCGAAGGCTGAAACCGATCGAGCGCCAAGATCGCGGTTGGGTTAGGTCCATCCTCTTTCACGTAAGAAAAGTTCGTGAACGGTTGAATAACGTGCATGAGTCCGTCCAGCCCAAAGGC
>JBKPOB010000167.1:0-13269 GCA_046732875.1 Verrucomicrobiota bacterium
CATACATACAGACTGAAGATATCGTTCTCAGCAAAAATTACAGTAAGACCAAAGGCCCATGTAAAATGACCATCGCCGGAGATTACCAGCGCTAACGGCTCAGACTGGAAATTGGCGAAGCGAAATCTATCGAGCGACGATTGATAGGTTCGAGCGATCGGCAAGATTGACGATCGCATCCGGTTCGAGGAGCAACGTTTTTCCGGCTTCAATGGCGATTACGCGGAGTTTTGCATCTGCCGCCACGCGTAGGGTTTCGACCCCGATTACTGGTACGTCGAATCGCATGTCTTGATTCGGCTTGGCGACCTTGATCATGATGGCGCCTTCACGCGCGAGCGAACCGCCACGCTTGATGGCTTCATTCGTTCCTTCGAACGCTTCCACCGCAACGACGGTTCCATTTTTCACGATGACAGTCTGCCCAATATCGAGCCGTGCGATTTCCTTGGCCATCTTCCAGCCCAAATCGACATCTTTTTCCTCGCCTCGACTAAGCTTTGCTCCCGCGATCAATCCCGGAAACGCGAGGCAGTCTTCGAGAAATGTCGTCGCCGGCAATAGATCGACATCTATTTTTGCCAATTCATCTGCAATCGCGGCAAAGATGGATTCCGCATTGCGCTGTTTCAGCTTCCCAAGCAAAAGCAACGCCTTCAGATCGGGACGCAGATCGAACAGATTCTTCGGCGCAATCTGACCGGCCATGACTGCGTGATGAACGCTGTTTTCGCTAAAAAATTTCAAGAATCGATTCAGTTGTCCGACGCGCATCCATTCGATCAGATCAACATGTTGAGCGAGGATCGGATCCGTCTCGCCGCTAAATGCGGCCGCAATTATTTTTTTTACGCCAGCTTTTCGCGCCGCATCAGCAAGCAATCGGGGGTACACGCCGTTTCCAGCGATGATCCCGAGAGTATCAGGACTCGTCATTCTGAGCGGAGCGAAGCGGAGTCGAAGAATCCCGGGTTGATAACTTGAGGCAGCGCGACGGGATTCCTCGACTTTCGCTCGGAATGACACGGCTCATTTTAAAGCGCCTCTGTAGACGTTACCCGTGACGGCGGCGTTTGACGTGTAACTGGGCAAGCGCCTTCTGCAATGAGGCCTGAATAGCGGCCACTTCTTCGGAAGTGTGATCTTCTTTCATCGCCGCCTTGGCTCGTTCGACTGCCGCCTCCGCTGCAGCAATATCGATCTTCTCGGACTCGAGGGCCATGTCGGTTAGAACTGAAACTGCGTCGGCCCTGATTTCGACGAACCCTTCGCCTATCGCCATCGCCCTTTCGCGCCCGTCCTTTAGGACACGCAGCTCGCCCGGTACCAAGGTGGTTAGCAGCGGGACGTGTTTGGGATAAACTCCCAATTCTCCCTCGGAACCAGGTAACGTAACCATCTCCACATCTTCGGAGTAAATTTTTTCCTCGGGCGTTACAATTTCGAGTTTTAGGGTAGTCATGGTAGTTCGTTGATTCGTTAAATCGTTGAATCGTTAAACCGGAAGAGCCTGTACTTCATTGCCGCTGTGACCATGTAACGATTCACGTTTTAACTGGAAGGCGCTAGCCCTCCTTGATCATGTCGATGTTCCCCTTCATGTAGAAATTTTGCTCGGGCACATCGTCATGTTTGCCGTCGAGAATTTCCTTGAAACCGCGGACTGTTTCCGCAACCGGAACATATTGGCCCTTGAAGCCGGTGAAAACTTCTGCCACGTGGAAGGGTTGGCTGAGGAATCGCTGAATCTTACGTGCACGATGAACAGTGACCTTGTCCTCCGGACTTAATTCATCCATCCCGAGAATCGCGATGATGTCCTGCAGATCCTTGTAACGCTGCAAAACTCGCTGCACACCGCGCGCGACGTTATAATGCTCTTCTCCGACAATCTCCGGCGCCAGTGCTTTCGATGTTGACGCCAGCGGATCGACCGCTGGATAAATTCCGAGCTCGGCGATGGCGCGCTCAAGCACGATGGTCGAGTCCAGGTGGGCGAAAGTGTTTGCCGGCGCGGGATCGGTGAGATCGTCTGCCGGAACGTAAACTGCCTGAAACGAAGTGATCGATCCCTTATTCGTCGACGTAATTCGCTCCTGCAAATCACCCATCTCAGCAGCCAGCGTAGGTTGGTAACCAACAGCGCTTGGAGTTCGGCCCAGTAACGCTGACACTTCCGAGCCCGCTTGCGAAAATCGAAAGATGTTATCGATAAAAAGAAGCACGTCCTGGTTGCGTTCATCGCGAAAGTATTCGGTCATTGCGAGCGCAGAAAGAGCAACGCGTAGACGCGCGCCCGGCGGTTCGTTCATCTGACCGAAAACCATTCCTACTTTCGACTTCGACAAGTCTTTTTGATCGATGACGCCGGCCTCGCTCATTTCCTTGTAAAGATCGTTGCCCTCCCGGCTCCGTTCGCCTACTCCGGCAAATATAGAAACGCCACCATGTTTCATGGCGATGTTGTTGATCAACTCCTGAATCACAACAGTCTTGCCGACGCCCGCGCCACCGAATGCGCCCACTTTGCCGCCTTTTGTAAATGGGCAAATAAGATCGATGACCTTGATGCCCGTTTCCAAGATCTTTGCGCTTGTGTCTTGGTCGGTGAGTGAGGGCGAGGGACGATGGATGGGATAACGTTTCGTATAGTTCACCTTGCCGCGATTATCAATCGCATCGCCAGTGACGTTGAAGAGCCGACCTAACACGGCTTCCCCTACCGGCACGGTGATCGGACCGCCAGTATCGGTTACGCTCATTCCGCGCTTCAATCCTTCCGTCGAGGACATGGCGATGGAGCGAACCCAGCTTTCGCCAAGGTGCTGTTGCACTTCGAGCGTCAGCTTCGTTGGGTTGCCATTCACTTCGTACTCAATTTCGAGTGCGTTGTAGATTTTCGGCAGAGTTTTTTCGTCCGGAAATTCCACGTCCACTACGGGACCGATGACTTGAACTATATTTCCTTTATTCATAAATCGTGACTAACCACCCAGTGCCATTTGCGCTGTGGCGATCTCGAGCAACTCGGTTGTGATGCTGGCCTGACGCATCTTGTTGTATTCCAATGTGAGGTCCTTGATAAATTGGTTCGCGTTATCGGTGGCGTTCTTCATCGCTACCATTCGCGCGCTGTGCTCGGACGCGCGTGCGTCGAGAATCATCTGAAAAACCTGGTAGGAGACATAATATGGAAGCATCGAATCGAGAACGACCTCAGCGTTAGGCTCGAATACGTAGCCTATCATTGGATCGTGACCTTCACTTTCAGCGTGGGTGGCTTCGCTTTTCGGCAAATCAAAACTACTGATCGGCAGCAGTGTCTGTAATACCGTTCGTTGGTTGATCGTGTTGATAAAATGCGTGTAGAGCACGGACACTTTGTCGACCTCGTGGCTCAGGAATTTTTCCATGCAAAACTTCGAGATCGGCTTGGCTTCAACGAAACTCGGTGAGTCTTTCAATTCAAAATCTGCCAATAATTCGCGCTTTGTTCGCGCGATGAATTGTCGCGCCTTTTTTCCTGTCACCACGAACGCTGTTTTGGCCGAATCAAAGTTGGCGGCTTCCCGGAACAGGTTCGTGTTCAGCGCGCCGCAGAGCCCCTTATCGGTGCTGATAATTAAGACCAGCTCTTTTTTTAGCGGGCGGACAGCGAGAAGCGGATGCAATCTCGGGTCTGTCCTTTTTTGCAACGAAACGAGAACCTTGTTCATCAAAGCGGCGTAAGGCCGCCCCGCGAGGGCATGCTGTTGCGCTTTGCGCATCTTGGACGCAGCCACCATTTGCATTGCTTTAGTGATCTGCGCGGTGTTGCGGATCGATTTGATCCTGCGCCGTATGTCCTGGGTGTTCGCCATTAGTTAGAATTTTTCTTCGTCCGATAACGTGCACAGCGCTCGCCGACGTGAAATCCGATCTCACGCTTTTTGGGTGGCTCCGGCGGCTCAAGCAATCGTTTCAACGTCGCGAAGAGGTCCGCGATCGCTTCATCATGTGAATCGAGCCGACGCTCAAGTTCCTTCAGTTTTGATGCTAAGTGTACGTTCGCCGCGACCATTTCACGCAGCCTGACAAAGGCCCGCACAACGCGAACGCTTGCCTGAACAGCAATTTCGCTGTTCAACACGCTCGCCAGCATGATTGCGCCATGCTCAGTAAAAGCGATCGGCAATGTACGCCGACCACCGTGCGATCTTGATATCGCATTTTGCGATATCAAGCTTGCAACCTCCTCGCGCGTAAGCACAAACGCAAAGTCATCTGGAAAACGTTTGCGGTTTCGTTTGAATTGTTCGTTCAACCGCGTCGTGCTCGTTCCATAGATCGCCGCTAAATCCGAATCGAGCATTACTCGCTGACCACGGAGCACGTAAATCGCGCCTTCAATTCTCACCAGCTTGCGGTCAGAAGCCATAGGTGAATCGGACGCCTGCAAAGAAATCATCGCCAGGTCGTCTTGAATTCATCGAGCGTCGCTTTCAATTGCGCCTCGAGGTCTTTGTCGAGTTCCTTCTTCTCGCGAATCGCTCCGAGCAATCCGCCTTTACGTGTTTGCAGCCAATCTTGGAGTTTAAGTTGGTATTCCTTGACGCGGTCGACTGGCACGGAATCGAGGTACCCGTTTTGCATCGCCCACATCACGGCGACCTGTTCATCCACCGGAATGGGGTTGTATTGTTTTTGCTTAAAAAGCTCGACAATGCGTTGCCCCCGATCGAGTCGAGCTTTCGTTGCCGCATCCAGGTCGGAACCAAATTGCGCGAATGCAGCCAGCTCGCGGAATTGGGCCAAATCGAGTTTCACTTTGCCGGCGACCTGCTTAATCGCCTTGATCTGGGCCGCCGAACCGACACGGCTGACCGAGAGTCCGACGGAAATTGCCGGGCGCACACCTTGATAGAACAAATCGGTTTCAAGGTAGATTTGTCCGTCCGTAATCGAGATCACGTTTGTGGGAATGTAGGCGGAGACGTCGCCTGCTTGGGTCTCAATGATCGGCAGCGCCGTCAACGAGCCGCCGCCGAACTCATCGCTCATGCGTGCGGCGCGTTCGAGTAATCGCGAGTGCAGATAAAATACATCGCCCGGATAAGCTTCACGACCGGACGGACGCTTTAGCACTAGCGAAACCTGCCGATAAGCAACCGCGTGCTTCGACAAATCGTCGTAGATAATAAGCGCATCCATTCCATTATCCATGAACCACTCGCCCATCGCGGCGCCAGCGAATGGCGCCAAATACTGATTAGTCGCTGTGTCGGATGCAGGCGCAGAGATGATTGTCGTATAAGGCATCGCCCCCTCCCTTTCGAGGACATCGAGCACTCGCGCCACATTGGAATTTTTCTGGCCAACCGCGACGTAGATGCAGTAGAGCGGCCGATAATTTCTATCGCCTTGAGCCTCGGCTGCCTTGTTCAAGCGAGCCTGGCTAATGATGGTATCGATCGCGATAGTGGTTTTGCCAGTTGCGCGATCACCGATTATCAACTCGCGCTGCCCACGACCGATCGGGATCATGGCATCGATCGCCATGATGCCGGTTTGCACCGGTTGATTCACGCTGCGGCGCTTGATCACGCCGGGCGCAATTTTTTCCAGCGGATAAAATGTTTCGGTTTTGATTGGTCCCTTGCCATCGAGCGGCTGGCCAAGTGTGTTTACCACCCGGCCCAGGAGCGCTTTACCGACGGGAACGGAAAGGAGTCGCCCGGTCGTCTTAACTTCGTCGCCTTCGGAAACCTTCGTTGTTTCACCCAGTAGAATGGCGCCGACCTCGGTTTCCTCCAAGTTCAACGCGAGACCGAATACTCCGTTTGGAAATTCGATCATCTCGTTAAGCATTACGTCGCTCAACCCTTCGATGCGCGCGACTCCATCGCCGGTTTCACGCACAACGCCGACGTTGCTTTTGGTTGTCGAGGTTTTTAGCCCTTCAATTTTCGTTTCGATCTCTTCGAGTATGCTGCTCATGATTTTGCCTTGATTAAAGTTCTTGTTGAAGACGTTCGAGACGGTTGCGCACCGTTCCGTCCCAGACATCACTTCCCACACGAATACGCATTCCGCCAAGAAGCTCGGGGTTAACAATGAACTGTGTTGTCAGGTCGCTGCCGTATTTCTTTTTTAGGTTAGCAACGAGCGACGAAGTCGTTGCGGAATCCACTTCGCTCGCCGTCTCAATTCTGGCCTGCCGCTTTTCCAGCTCGAGCCGAAGCAGGCGTCTGTAATTTTTTAGGACCTCGACGAAGTTACGCGGTTTTTTCGCGATAAGCGAATCGACGAGGGACGCAATCCTTCCAGGATCGAGCTGGCCGTCAGTGAAGCTTGCCCGAAGCATTTCACGCGAGAGCCGGCGAATTTCCTTGTTGATCTTCATCAGGCCAGCTGACGAGTTGCTTCCTCCTGCAAGCGCCGTTGATCTTCCGGCGTTAACACCTTCCCAGCCACTTTAGCCGTGGTATCGACTACGAGGCGCCCAAGCTCGCGCTTCAAAGATTCCATTGTGCGCTCGTGCTCAATCGCACTGGCTTCGCGCGCTTTGGCAATGATTTGCTCTGCGGCAGTAATCGCTTCCTGCTGCTTGCGCTCGGACAGATGCGCGGCGCTCTCCCGCGCTTCATCGATCATTCTCTGCGCGTCCGCGTTGGCTTTCGCCAGAATTTCCTGGTAACGCTTCTCTGCTTCAGCAAGTTCTTTCTTGATTTTCTCCGCGTTGAGCTGGCCCTCTTCGATTTTGCGCCGGCGCTCCTCGAGTACCGCAAGAATTGGCTTGTAAGCGAAGTGCTTTAAGAGCAATGCTACGATCACAAAGCTAATCACCTGCGCGAGGAACAACTGCCAATTCCAGCCGAAAGTTTGGGCTGTATCGTGCAACGTTTCACTAAGACCACCCGTCTCGGCGGCGATGATTATGTTCATAATTCGGGCATGCAGCTATTGCCTTTGCGACGGCGCATACTTAGTGAGGAAGAAGGAACAACGCATAGAAAACGATCGCCTCCGTAAAGGCGATTGCCAGAATTCCATGCACAAGGATTTGGGTAAACGCACCCGGATTGCGACCGACTGCCGTTGCCATTCCCAAACCTGTTAATCCTACGCCGATGCCGACGCCCATCGCGGCTAGTCCAACGTGAATGCTTCCGTTCAATTCTGCGAGTAGTGGTAGTATCATAGTTTTTATGTTGGTTTGATGGACCCATCATCGGTCCACCGAAATTTATACAGGTGCCTGGTCCGGGCCATGATCATGCTGGGCAATTAGCATCGTAAACACTGCTGTCAGAAGCATGAACACAAGCGCTTGCACAACGCCCACCAGTATCTCCATAAAATAAAACGGAATTGGTGGCAGCCACGAGAGCCATAACGGGACCATTGTGGACATCGCTTCCAAAATGCTTTCGCCGGCATAAATATTCCCAAACAACCGGAAACTTAGCGAAACTGGACGGAACAAAATCGAAACGACTTCGAGCCAGCCAACCATGAAAAAGATAACCGCCATCAGCAGCTTCAGAACACCTGTTGTTTCGCCCTTTGGCGCGAAAAGATGTTTCAAGAATCCACCGAGACCCTGCGCTTGAAGCGCCCAAACGATCCATAACGCAAAGAAAATCGCCGCCATCGCGGTGGTCATGTTGAGATCGGCATTGCCACCGCGCAAAAGCGGGCGATCGACATGAAAAAGACCGGTGTTCGGCTCGTAGTGACCCCAGCCAATCGTCCCCACCCCCGGGATCAAACCAAACCAATTCACAAACAGGATAAAGATGAAAATCGTCGCGAAAAACCAAAACGTTTTGCGCATCAATTCGCGTCCGACAATTCCTTCGAGGAAATTGTACAGCCCTTCGACCAACCACTCCCAAAAGTTTTGAATGCCGCTTGGAATCGGTTTGATGTTCCGCGTCGCGATCTGGGCAAAAACAATGATGCCTGCCGCCACAATCCATGTCACCAACATCGAATTGGTAATTGCAAATCCACCGATCTGGACAATTGGTATCGGCTTCAATGAAACTGCCGGCCCCTGCTCAGCGTGAGCGGCTTCGGCAGCAAGCGTCGTTGTCGCGAGTGCACACCCGCAAAACAACATCGCCACTGTCAAAAGAAAACAACGATTGCGCATTTTTGTAAACACAGCTGTAGTCGGCATCGGTGATGCCGACCTGCCGAGGTCATCCGCCTTCGTCCCGAACTCGCGGTACTACTGCGGAAAAGCCGCTTCGGCTACAACTTGAACGCGCATACCAAAGCGCGTTTTGCCCCGAATGACAAACAAAATTCTTCGGCTGCAGCTCTATTTCGCCGGCAACCCCTCGGCGAAGTGCGGAGCAATCTGGGCCACGTGCTTCGATTTCACAGGTTCCGAGGCGCTATTTAGCCTGATCGCTTCTTCGTAAAACGATTCTAACCTGTCGATTTGAGCGTCCTGCTCGAATCGTTCGACTACGGTGCCGTGTGCGCGGGCTCCCATTTGCGTTAACAGATCTGGCGAACTCGTGATTAGCTGCATGGCGTTCGCCAATCCAACATGATCTTCCTCGGCCACGAGAAATCCGGTGCGCTTATGCTCGACCGCTTCCGGTATCCCGCCATGACGCGTGGCAACTACCGGCAATCCGGTGGCCATCGCTTCCAGCACGGAGTTCGGTACCCCTTCCTGGTCTTGATTGCCGGATATTTCGCTGGGATGCAAAAACAGATGCGAACTTGCATAAAGCTCAAGCAATTTCCGTTGCGAGAGAAATCCAACAAAGTGTACATCTCTTAGAATTCCCAATCCATCGGCGAGCATCTCCAGCTCCGGTTGGAGAGGTCCCTTGCCAGCGATGAAAAATTCCGCCTTGGGATTGTCTCTCTTAAAAATCGCGAAAGCTCGTAAGCTCGTCGCAACGCCTTTCTTCGGAATCAAACGGCACGCTTGTACAACTCTCCATTTTCCATCGCGCGGCGGTTGCCTGTCCACGAATGGAAATTCATTGAGCGGAATCCCAGTGCGATTGATCCGCAGTTTTTCAGGTGGACAACCCAACTGGATCAATCGATCAACCAAGGATTGGGAACGTGCAAATACGAGCGGAACCGCATTGAAAAGACGGCGTAACTTTGCCGGGTAATCTTTGATGTCTTTTTTGTGAGCGACGTCTGCGCCGTGGAACGACACGACGCACGGCTTGTCCCACTGTTCGATAAAAGGAAGCAGGTGTACGCCGGTATGGCCAAAATAGATATGCATCAGGTCCGCGCCATGGCGTTGCAACAGTGAATCAAGTGTCTGATATTCGCCCCGATAGACGATGGGCGGGCGTCGCTCCACGAATTTCAGCCAGCCGTGCACAAGCAGGTTTGTGCGCCGCTTTGGAATGACTTCTATCTTCGCAAACGGAAATCGTTCCGCATTCTGGACCTCTTTTGTGACAACAAAGGTATCGACTCCGCGCAGCGCCTTTACCTGCCGGTAAATGTGCAACATCTCCGACTTCAGAAAGCTGGAGCAATAGCTAGCTACAACCCGTCTCCCCATAAAACAGCGGCCAGTCTCGCTAGAGATTCGGGGCTTGTCCACCCTTAATTGGAAATGAGGCATTCTCGTCGGCGGTCATTCTCTCTGCCAACGCCTCCTTTAACACATCGATTCCTTCTCCTTTCCCTGCCGAGATCGGAACGATGGTGATCCTAGAAAATCTCTTTCGCAGACCCTCGAGATTCTCCTTCGCATCCGGCAAATCCATCTTGTTCGCGACGACTAACCACGAGCGCGATGAAAGCGTCGGATCGTGTAAATCAATTTCCTTCCGAAGATTCTGTAAATCCTCGACCGGACTGCGTCCTTCGCTTCCGGCAACGTCAATTACAAAAATCAAAATGGGACAGCGTGTGATGTGGCGTAAAAATTCGTGACCCAAGCCGAGTCCACGATGCGCTCCCTCGATCAAACCGGGAATGTCTGCGATCGTAGCATGGCGATAACCGGGTAGCGCCATGACGCCGACAACCGGATGCAAAGTGGTGAACGGATATGCCGCAACCTTCGGCCGCGCAGCTGAAAGTTTCCGCAACAATGTCGATTTACCCGCATTCGGGTAACCAACCAATCCGGCGTCTGCGATCGTCCGCAGCTCGAGCAAAAAATGTCCTTGTTCACCCTCTTCGCCGTCGGTGTATTGACGCGGCGCACGATTACGCGAGCTCTTGAAATGCACGTTGCCTTTTCCTCCTTGTCCGCCGCGACAAAGCACGAATTCGTCCCGGTCGCGCACAAGATCGACCAGAGGTTCCTCCGTCATTCCGAGCGAAGTCGAGGAATCCCGTGGCGAAACCTTTAAGGTAACATCGCGGGATCCTTCGACTTCGCTCAGGATGACTGGCGCGGCTTTTTCGGCAGGCCAAACGATTGTGCCAACAGGAACCTTTACGATCTTGTTCGCGCCTGCGCGTCCGGCCATTTTCTTGCCCTTGCCGTGGCTGCCGTTTTTCGCTTTGATGATCGGCTCATAAAAAAGATTGGAAAGGTTATCCACGTGGCGATCCGCAAGTAGAATCACATCGCCGCCACGTCCACCATCGCCACCGTCCGGTCCGCCTTTGGGCACGAATTTTTCTCGACGAAAACTCACACAACCGCGCCCGCCTTTTCCAGCTTGAGCAAAAACTTTGATCCGATCGACAAACATTGCGCATTCAAGTTGCCATTACCACCGGGACGTGTCACCCCAACGTAGTTAGTTGGAAATCCGATTTTTGACCTTTCGTGCAAGCGCCGTTCAACGGAACTGCGTCTTGAGCGTCTAACTGGCAATAAACAACCGGTTTATCCGTCTTCTTTCCGAAATCATGAAATCATTGATCCTTTTCGTTGCGTTCTTGAGCGCTTTCACTTTGCAGGCTCAGCCGGAATCGCCAGCTCAGCCAGCTCAAAGCGTCTCGCCAGCCAACCAGAATCCGCCACCGCTGGATCCGAACAACATGGATACGTCCGTCAAACCGCAGGATGATTTTTATCTTTACGCCAATGGCGGGTGGTTAAAGCGCAATCCTGTTCCTCCTGAATACGCGCGCTGGGGCAGCTTTAGCGAGTTGGAGGAGAAAAATAATGAAGCGCTCCACAAGATCGCCGAGAAAGCTGCCAATACTCACCCCGATGCAAAGGCGGCGCCGGAAGTCCAGAAGGTAGGCGACTACTACGCGAGCGGCATGGACGAAAAAACAATTGAGGCGTCCCGAACCAAGCCGCTGGAAGACGAGCTAAAGCGCATCGATGCCATCAAAGACCGTGCCGACGTCCTGAACGCAATCGCGCGACTGCACTCCATTGGCGTCGATGCATTCTTCGAATTTGGTTCGGGGCAGGATGCAAAGGACAGCACCCGCGACATCGCGCAGGCGCACCAGGGCGGACTTGGTCTTCCTGACCGCGATTACTATACAAAAACTGACGAGGATTCGAAAAAGAAACGCGC
The DNA here is from genome assembly GCA_046732875.1 of Verrucomicrobiota bacterium. Lineage (GTDB taxonomy): Bacteria > Verrucomicrobiota > Verrucomicrobiia > Chthoniobacterales > UBA10450 > Udaeobacter. The sequence goes on from JBKPOB010000167.1 coordinate 11,472, forward strand.
CGCGTACGTTGATCACGTCACAAAAATGCTGATGCTTCTCGGCGAACTCCCGGGCAAAGCTGCCGATGACGCGAAGAAGATCATGGCTTTGGAAACTTCCCTCGCCAAGGCCTCCCGTACACGCGTAGAGCTTCGCGATCCGCAAAAAAACTACAACAAAATGTCACAGGCCGATCTGCAAAAGCTCACGCCGGACTGGAACTGGGCCGATTATTTTAAAGCAATCAATCTCACCGAGCCGGGCGACATTAACGTGGGCCAGCCCGAGTTCTTCAAGGCGGCCAACGCACTGTTTACCAAGACATCCATCGACGATTGGAAAACCTATCTGCGTTGGCATTTGATCGATGACGCTGCAACAGAATTATCAAAAGATTTTGTAAGCGAAGATTTTAGTTTCAATCAGGGCGTTCTGCGCGGCACAAAAGAAATCAAACCGCGCTGGAAACGCGTCGTGGCCTCTACCAACAGCGCCTTGGGCGAAGCGCTGGGCAAACTTTATGTCGCCGAATACTTCCCGCCCGAAGCCAAGGCGCGTGCGTTGGAAATGATTAACAACCTGAAGGCTTCGCTGGCTGATCGCATTAAAACGCTCGACTGGATGGATGAACCGACCAAACAGGAAGCGCTCCAGAAGCTCGCGGCCATGAACGTCAAGATCGGTTATCCGGATAAATGGCGGGATTACTCCCTACTCAAGATCGATAGGGACTCGTATGTCTCGAACGCCATGCGAGCCGCGAATTTCGAGGTCAATCGCGATCTAAAGAAAATCGGTAAACCGGTCGATCGCACGGAATGGGGAATGACGCCGCCAACAGTGAACGCCTATTACAACCCAATGATGAACGAGATCGTTTTCCCAGCGGGAATTTTGCAACCGCCGTTCTTCGACCCGAAAGCCGATGACGCAGTCAATTATGGCGGCATGGGCGCGGTAATCGGACACGAAATGACGCACGGATTTGACGATCAAGGCCGGCAATTCGATAAAGTTGGAAATTTGCGCGACTGGTGGTCGAAGCAATCAGCGGAGGAATATGACAGGCGTCGCAAAGCGGTTGTTGATCAGTATTCGGAGTATCAGCCACTGCCAGGCAAGCACATTAACGGTGAGCTGACGCAAGGCGAAAACATCGCAGACATTGGCGGCATCAAGCTCGCTTATGCTGCGTTGCAAAAAGCGCTCGATAAGAACCCTCAGGCGCGCGAACAAAAGATCGACGGCTTCACGCCGGAACAGCGCTTCTTTCTCGGCTGGGCCCAGGTGTGGCGCGCGAATCAGCGTGAAGACGATCTACGGCTGCGTCTGGTCACCGACCCACATTCGCCAACCCACTACCGTTGCAATGGCCCGATATCGAACATGCCGGAATTTCAGCAGGCATTCAATGTTCCTGACGGATCGCCAATGGTTAGACCGGCGGATAAGAGTGTGAATATCTGGTGATGAATTTTTCGTAGGGCGTCTGTGCCAGACGCCAACCGATTAGGAATCGGCGTTTCACAGAAACGCCCTACAATTCATTCCTTCGACACCTTCCCACCCCAACTCAAAATCTTTGCCTTCGTCCCGGCTGCTTCGGCTTCCTTGATGTTGCCGGCACGATTGTAAAACAATGAAAGACTTGTCCAGCCGATTTGATCATTGGGACGAAGCTCGACCGCTTTCTTTCCCGCTTCGATCGCCTCGTTGAATCGACCCAGTTTCATCAGCGCCATGCCAAGCGCATGCCAGCCGTCAAAAAAATCAGGCGCAATCTCCACGCAGTGCCGGTACTTTTCCACGGCGCTATCC
>JBKPOB010000168.1:0-4224 GCA_046732875.1 Verrucomicrobiota bacterium
TTGCTGAGCTTAGTAGTTTCACCCGCAGCTTGTTCCGGTGCCATATAACTGGGTGTGCCAAGGACGTCGATGGTGCGAGTTACGCTGCTTTGCGTGTCTAACAAGCGAGCCAGTCCGAAGTCAGTGAGATGTGGCTCGCCAGTTTTATCGAGCAAGATGTTCCCAGGCTTAATGTCACGGTGCAGAATTCCGTGCTCGTGCGCGTATTGAACAGTGCGAGCCACCTTTGCAACGAGTTCCACCGCCTGCCGGATCGACATAGGCGTCCGTTTGGTTACTTCATCAAGCTGACCGCCCTCGATGAACTTCATGCTGAAGTAGCATGATCCATCGCGCTCGCCGACTTCGTGGATGGGAACGATGCCTGGATGATCGAGGCTCGCAGCCGCTTCAGCCTCGCGGCGAAAACGTTTCAGATGCGCGTCGCTCGCCCACTGACCTAGGCTGATGACTTTTAAGGCAAGTATGCGGTTGAGACTTTTCTGCCGCGCGCGAAATACCACACCCTGACCACCGCGACCGACTTCCTCAAGCAATTCGTAATCGCCCAACTCTCCAAGTAGCTCAGCGAAACGCTCACTTTTCCTACTCGCACGTGCTGCTTTGTCGATGTGACCGAGGTCGGCGCCCTCGGCTACAGCTTCCTCGTCGAGTAAACGAAGACCACTCTCGAGAAGACAACCTGGACAGCCACCTTCTGGCGCGTCAGCTGGGATTTCCCAGCTACACTTCGGACAAAGTTTGAGGCCGCTGATCATTACCGGAGAGTCGCTCATGCACTCCCCCCTTTTTAATACGTAAAATCCTCCCAGACGTTACGCCCGGACCACAGCGATTAAATGGCGCAACTCATCTTCAATATCGCCACGCATCGCTACCGTATGGGCAATCTCCTCTCGCAACAAAGTTTGGTAACGCTGCCGAAAACGGTAAAACGCTTGCTTCACCGCGTTCTCAGTCATCTCAAATTCGCTGGCGACCTGGGCTTGCGAAGGTCGGTCCGGTTCGTCCATGAGCAGTTTCTTCATCTGCTCGAAGAACCGCAGATTGCCCGCACTGCGATACTCGTCTCGCAGCCGTGCTATCACTTGCTCAAGAACTGTAAATGCCCAGCGACGTTCGTAGATTTGCTCGGCTGTCAATCTGTCGCTGTGTTCAAGATTGATGCGCTCACGCTCACGAATCTCGTCCAACGGAATTAACCGCTGTCCTTTGCCGCGCTTGATTGCCATCACATGGCGCGCCTCGTCAGCGAGAAAATTTTTGACCGACGTAAGCAGGTAAGAACGAAGCCTTCCTTTTTCCTTCCGGACACTATTCAGATCTCTGCGCTCCAGTAGTAAAGCGAAGAACCCCTGCGTGAGATCCTCCGCGTCCTCGGCCTGAGCACCTTGTCGCCGCACGAAGCCATAAATAGGTCGCCAGTACGTGCGACAAAGCTTTTCGAGCGCTTCCTTCGCCGCCGGCGATTCGCCCTGCGCCTGCAGCACCGTCGTCCAATGCGTGGTAGTAAACGACGCCGGGCCGTGGACAGCCGTTTCTTCGATCGCGGTCAGTGGAGTAACCTGATCATCCGCAGGCACAACACAATCCAAGTAAAAATACCGCTCAAAAGCAAGCCTGTATTCGACGTAACAAGTCTAGCCCCGATTGTCTGAAATCTTGTAGCCACCGGTTCGCCGCAGGACGAATCCGTCCGGTGTGCGGAGCTAGGGCCGCATTCACCTCAGTCCTGGTTTTTACGCTGGAAACGGCCCATAGGACCGTGGCTGCACCCGCGCGCAATTGAGACCGATCACCCTACCCATAAATCGCATCCACAAGGCGCAGCGACTTCTCGTTAGGCAGAAGCGATTGTTCCATTTGATTCATGACATATGCGAACGAGATCCTATTTTCGGGATCCGCAAAGGCGTGGCTGCCGCCTGCGCCGGGATGCCCGAAAGCGCTTGGCGACGTCCCAAACAGTCGCGGCGTTCCCAAGGAGACGCGGTTTCCAATCAGCCCTTCTCTTGAATTCGGCGGACTAGCCGCCTTTGCCGAGGCTACGGCGGCCGAGGAGACCGCCGTTCCTTGGGCAGGATCTTTCATGAAGCCGGCTGAAAATGCTGTCGGTATTTGAAAAACACGGTCCGTGCCTTCTGCCAGTGTCGTTCTCATCCAAGCGAGTGTTTCTTCTGAGAAAAAAGTCTGTCCATCGATCTTTCCACCATTCGCAAGCATGGAATAGAACTTCGCGAGCGCCGAGGCGCTGCCAATGCCGCCGAACGAAACAATCGGTTCCGCGCGAATAGCAAAATTGTTTATCTCGCTAACGGACTTCAACCCGTACGGCGAGGAAAATGTTTTGCGCGCCAGCGTGCGCGGCGTGACCAGATCGACATAAAATTGCTTTGGCTCCGGAGGCTTGCCGCTTTTTGCAGCGTAAATAGTCGCAACGCGTGAGTTCTCTTCTTCGGGCAAACCAATCCAAAGATCGAGGTCGAGCGGCTGCGCGAACGTTTCGCGCCAATACTGGGACAGCGTTTTCCCTGCTATCCGACGCACGAGTTCGTCGAGCAAGAATCCAAACGTGCGAGCGTGATAACCATGGGCAGTCCCTGGTGGCCACAACGGTTTTTGTGCTTCGAGTGCCCTGATAACTGCGCTGTAATCGAGGATATCAACTCGCGCATCCAAAGCGCAAAGCCCGGCTTGATGCGAAAGCAACTGCGACAATGTGATTCGTTCTTTGCCGGCTTGAGCGAACTCGGGCCAAAACTCGGCCACGCGCCTGTCGATGTTAATCCTATGCTCTTGCAACACGTGCAGGACGCACGCGCTGCCAATTCCTTTGGTCGCAGACCAGACGAGAACGAGTGTATCAGCTTCCCAAGGCTTCTCGTGACGGGCATCGCAAAATCCGCCGTAAAGATCGACAACTGGTTTCCCGTTTTGCCAGACAGACACCGCAGCGCCTAACTCGCCAAATTTTTCAAAATTTTCCTGAAACAGAGGCTCCAGTCTTTGGCGAAGTTCGTCAGAGTCCAGCTGCATCGCTCGAGATTAGACGAGGATCAATGACGAAGCACGAATGTCGAATGATGAAAGAAACATGAAGCCCGAATGACGAAAAAGCGGAGTCGCAATACTTCGCGATTCAATTATTCGTCATTCCTTCGGCCTTCGTCATTCGGATTTCGTCATTTTTGCTAGAGCAGCAGCTGTTCCAATTCGTCCAGCCGCTGTTCGAACAGACGCAGAGTGCTCTCGATTGGCGCGGGTGTGGTCATGTCCACACCTGCCGTCTTTAACGTCTCCAGTGGGAACTTCGAGCCGCCGGAACGAAGAAAATTAAGATATGCGTCCACACTCCCGGACTCGTGAGCAAGGACGCGTTGCGATAGCGCAACCGCCGCCGAAATTCCTGTCGCGTATTTGTAAACGTAAAATGCATGATAGAAGTGCGGAATACGCAGGCACTCCAAATCGAGTTCGGGATCGAGCACGAAGTTTTCGGCGAAGTAAGCTTCGAGAAGCTTCTGATATTGCGACCTGAAAACGTCAAGCGTCAGCGCGTCGCCGCTCTCTTCGATGGCGTGAATAATTTTCTCAAACTCAGCAAACATGGTCTGCCGAAAAAGTGTACCCCGAAGGTCATCGATCTGCCGGTTGATGATATAGGCGCGCATCTTCGGATCGCTCGTCGTTCTTAGCAGATGTTCAGTGAGGAGTTCCTCATTGAACGTCGATGCAACCTCGGCCAGGAAAATCGGGTACTCGTAATCCTGAAATCGCTGCGAATTTTGAGCGAACCAGCTATGCATTGAATGGCCAGCTTCGTGTGCCAGCGTGTAAACATCGGAGAAGACATCCTCCTTATAATTCATCAGAATGTAGGGAGGCGCCTGATAGCTTCCGGATGAAAACGCGCCGCTACGTTTGCCTTTGGTTTCGTAGCGATCGCACCAGCGACGAGTGCGCAGACCTTCCGCCAGCACATCGACGTATTGCTTACCGAGCGGTTCGAGCGCGCCTAGGACCATCTCCGCAGCCTGATCAAACGTGAAGCGGGTCTCGACTTCTGGAACGTGCGGAACGTATGTATCGTAATGATGCAGTTCGCTCAATCCGAGCGCGCGCCGACGCAAATCGAAATAGCGAAAGAGCGGTTTCAAATTCGCGCGCACCGATTGAATCAATCCGTCGTAAACCGCAACGGGCACGTCGTCCGGAAACAGTGCT
>JBKPOB010000169.1:0-29450 GCA_046732875.1 Verrucomicrobiota bacterium
GAGCTGGTCCCATTGTAAAATGGTCGCCGATACAAACCAGCATGGCGTCGATCTTGTGAAATCGTTTCACAAGCGCCATGTCGGAAAACAAATCTGTATCGCCGGTATGATAGATCGTAGGACCGCTGCGTAGTGTGATGATCAACCCCGTCGGATTACCAGCATAAACAGGCGGCGCATTTTCCTTTTCAATGGATGAACCGTGCCATGCTGGGACGAACTGAACTTTTACTTCGCCATCAAGCAGCGAAAGCTGACCGCCTAAATGGCCGGTTGTCTCATTTCCGGCCTGTCCTTCCGGGTAACCTAGAACTGCGACAATCGCCGCGTTGAGATCGAAGTTTGAAACTAGAATTGCGCCTGTACGCTTTCCGATCTCGACTGTATTACCGACGTGATCGCCATGCCCGTGCGTCAGGAAAATAAGATCAACGTGATCGAGGCTGTCGAGCTCATCCTTGCCTCTTTCAAACGCCGGATTCGTTATCCAGGGATCAATCAACAAGACCTTTCCCGTAGCCGTTTTGGTTTTGAAAGCAGCGTGACCATACCAGGTTAATTGCGTTTCCATATTAATGAGGAAATCGAAAAGCAATGCTTGGGCAAGGGTAACGGCTCTCACCAATGCCAATGCCAGTGATGAATGGCGAGCAAAGGCCGTGTGCGGCTACCGTCTACACGAATGGAAGCGGAACCACTTCAACTCGAATTGGCTGTGACCCTTTCGACGCAGAATCTGCCGCCACCACCACATCCAGCGTCGTGCCGACATCGTTGAAACCTCGTTTCACGTATCCGAGGGCAATTTCTTGTGTTTCGCTGCGTGTGGTGCTTGTAATCCAGCCAATTTCCTTCCCCGGTGATGAAGAGGGAACAAGTTTCATGCCTGGTTGAAGCGGGGTATCGTCCAGCGAAGTCAACCCGCATAATCGCTTGTTCGTCTGGCCCGACATCTTCATTCGCGAGATCACTTCCTGGCCGATGTAACAGCCCTTTTGGTAATCGATCGTTCGTTGTTCCAGATTAGCTTCAACTGGAATGATCTCCTCCGTCAACTCGCGACCCCAGCGCGCAATTCCCTGCTCGATTCGCATGACCTCGGCCGCATCGGAATCGCACAGAGTCCATTGCGACGATAATTCCTGTAACAATGCCTGGTGCCGCGCAGCATCGACCCATATGTCCCACCCCGACGCAGCAAAGCGCCGCACAGAGACAACACGCCCAGACTCGAGCGCGGGGACTTGTCGTGACAACAGGTGAAAAAGTGAGAACTGATCGGTGACATCCTCGATCTGCACGTCGTCGGCGATCACATAGCGCTCCAGTCGGACCTTGAGTTTTTCCCGAAGATCGGCCGCCGCATCGACCAAAAACGATTCTCCCAACACGAAAACAAAAATGTGTGCGTCCATCTTGCCTTTCGCATTGAGAACGCAGGCCTCGATTGCAGATGTTTCGCTTGCCTTGCGCAGATCATTCGTGATTTGCCCGTTAAGGAACCGAAGTCGGTCAATCCCTGTGACCCGAAATTTTGCGCGCCGGGAAAGGTCGAGGAACGTCGCCTGCCCGTCTTGGGGCCGCGAGGTCATTTTTCTCCGGAAGATAGTCGGCTCAGCAGCTGCTTGAGAAAACCGCGTCGCAATGGTGTTGTTTCATTAGGGGCCGCGCTGCTTGCGGCCCCCGAGGCAATTAAAGGTGGCGGCGAAACCTCTGGACGCGCATCTTGCTGGCTTTGGATTTCCACTTCAGCTGAGCTCGCGATCGCCTCGCCAGCCTCGCTTTGCTCAGCCTCTTCGTCCAGTTCCAGTTCATCACCAGCAACCGGCGCAGGCTCGTGTAAATATTTCCGCGCTACTACAGAGTAATCATCGTCTCCGTGTCCCCAGTGCACTTGCTCAAGCAACTGATCGCGTGCTGCAGCTGTCACGCCCAAGTCGAGATAATTCGATAAACCGATCTGATTAGCGATCTGCATATCTTTCAACATGTGTTTGACAGAAAAATGCGGCTCAAAATCACGGCTAAGTATTTTAGACAGTTTCATCGCGAGAGTTGTAGAATGACTGGCGTTACTGCGCATTGCCTCGACGAACTTTTCCAACGGCAAACCCGAAGCTTGAACAAGTGCCAGCGCTTCCGCGGCTGCCTGGACGCTTGCGGCCGTGATCATGTTGGTTGCGATCTTGATGGCGCTTGCCTGGCCAATCGTCGTTCCGATCTCGATGATCTCTTTACCGCTGGCTTCGAGAATCGAACGCGCTTCGCGCACTGCCGCCTCGTTTCCGGATACATAATAAACGAGCTCACCCTTTTCGGCTGCGGTTTTACTCCCTGTAAATGGCGCCTCGACAAACCGCGCCTTGCGACGTTCGACAATTTCAGCCGCGGCACGCATTGAATCCGGAGCGACTGTTGAGTGCGCAAGGACCAGATGGTGCGCGGTAAGCTTTTCACCTAACTCTTGAGCGGTCTGCAGCAAAGCGTCATCGTCCGAAACAAAGATTTGGATGTAATTGCAGATCTCAGCTACCTCCCCGGGCGACCCGACAAAATTCGGAACCGAACGCGGCGACCGGTTCCAAACATAAACCGGGAATCCTTTCCGCCGCAGGTTCCCGGCTACGCCGCGACCGATAATGCCAAGCCCGATTACACCGATGTTTTTGCGCGTTGCATGCGACATAGGCTTCCGGCGCTCCATTAATGCGGCAACTCACAATCAAAGTGACGGGAAAACTGAGATGAAGCAATTCAGAAATTAAGCAGGCCCACGTAACTCGTGATTGTACATCGTAAAATCGGACCCCGATTCAACGGTTCAACGATCTAACGTTTCAACGTTTAAGCGCGAATTCAGACAAATAATACAAGGCGACTGACCCAACGATCTGAAAGCTCTTCGGGCTAAGTTTATCAATTGTGTCTCCGGCCGTGTGCCACCAGGGATAATCAAAATCGATCATATCAATTGTCGAAATGCCGATCGCGTTTAGCGGTGAGTGGTCGTCGATCATCTCGCGATCAAGGTAGGTGAAATAACTTCGCAGCTTCAGCGCTTCCGCTGCCGCAAAGATGTCTCGCGCTATTTCGGGAGGCGAATCTGCAGGAAACGTGACCTCGAGGGAACGATCGCCAATCATGTCAAACAAGATCCCACCGCGGAATTGTTTGGCACTGCTGCCTGCGAGTTGTCTGGCTAAATACCGGCTTCCGTACAAGCCATCCGTCTCCGAAAACTGATCGTATGCTTCTTCGCCGTCGAAAAACGCGAGCTCAATTTTTGCAGCCAGATTTGGATGCTGCCCGATTACCCGTGCTAATTCCAGCAGCAGGCCTGTGCTCGAGCCGCCGTCGTTAGCTCCCACAAACCTTATGGCATCAAATGTTTTCGTGTCATAATGCGAGCACAACAAAAACAGTGGCGTCGATTTCTTAGGAAATTGGGCAATCAAATTGACGAACTGGACCTTGCCTCGCGGGGTATCGTCCGTGAACGACTGTCGGGTTACCTGCCAGCCCGAACGGCGGAGCTGGTCCTCGATGTAATGCCTGGATTTTTCGATGGCATCAGATCCAGACGGACGCGGCCCGAAGTCGACCAATCGTTGAACGTGCGCAAACGCTTTCTCACCCGAAATTTCGTCCCAGATTTTCGTCTCCGATGCGCGCAGCGAGCATGCCGAGCAAAAGGTGAAGACAAGCAGGAGTAACGAAGTAATAGAGCAATAGAGTGCTGTTTTGCGCGGCGAAATCATTACCCCGATACTCCAACGCTCCACTACGCCATTATTCTGGCGGCAGCCCCAGAGCAGTCACAATCCGCTGAAGATCGTCGTTCCCGTAGTACTCAATTTCAATCCGGCCTCGCTTGTCTCCATGATGAATGGTGACATGGGTTGAGAGATGCTCTCGCAAACGGTTCTGCAAATCTTCCACTGCCGTCGGCGTAATACCCGGCTCATTCCCGGCTCGTCGGGACCTTCGACGTGGACGGCCGACTCCAATCAAGCGAGCGACCAGACGCTCGGTGCCACGCACGGTGGCATTGCGGCGCAACACGGTTTCGGCAGCCAGGAGTTGCTCCTCAGGCGCTTTCAACGCCAACAACACCTTTGCGTGACCCACGGAAAGTAAATCCTGGGCGAGCCAGACTTGCACCTGTGGATGCAGATCCAAAAGTCGCAGCGCATTGGCCACCGCCGCCCGGCTACGTCCTACCTTGAGCGCGATGTCTTCCTGCCGCATTCCAAATTCATTCGCTAACCTGGCGTAGCCCTGGGCCTCCTCGATTGGGTTTAGATCGGCGCGTTGCAGGTTTTCGATCAAAGATAATTCGAGAACTTCCAGATCATTTGCGCGTCGAATGATGGCCGGCACTTCGGTAAGACCGATTTCCTGGGCCGCGCGCCATCGGCGTTCGCCCGCGATCAACTCAAATCGAGCACCTGCTCCGGTCCTGGACGAACTCGCCATAGCGATCTCGCGGACAATCAGCGGTTGAATGATGCCGTGTTGTCGAATCGAATCGATCAACTCCTGAAGGGCTTCGCGAGCGAAATCTTTGCGCGGCTGGAGCGCACTGGGCACGATGGTGGCCAAATTGATCTGATGCACTCGCTCGCCCAACTCACCAGCGTCCGGGCGGGTCGCCACCGACGGAGTGCCAATCAATGCGCCAAGCCCCTTGCCGAGACCAGACCGTGCCATGCGGCTGAGGCTACGGGAACAGATCCATCAACGCAAACAGCAATCCGCGATCGCGTGGCAGTGAGATTTGAAGGGCGGGAGCTCCGCAGCGCCGACAAAGTTCCATGACGGTTTTGCAAGCGAGCGTGGGCTCGCAAGGGGTCGCCCCTCTAAGGCGGCTGCGAGAGCCTTCTCCCAAAAAAGTCTAAAAAAATGTATTGACACCGAAAACCGGAATTTGGTATCACGCGCCCCTGGCTCCGAAACAGGCGAAGGATTTTACCCGGTAGGTTCTTTGTCCGTCAGGATCCTCATAACCCACAAAAACAAACGAAACACCGGGAGAGAAAGAACACACACAAATCCATGCACTCACTCAATCAACTCAAAACGTCAGTTTCATGCGGACGAGATCCGGCTCGCTCGCTGCCGTTACGGCGCGGGTTCCTTCTCATCCCGCTTATTCTAGTAGGCTTTGCGTTTTCACCGCAAATGCAAGCGGTTCCGCGTCCAGAGACACCAGATCCGGGGAGTGTAGGCGGCGCGTTAAACACGGCGGACGGGACCAGCGCTCTTGGTGCTGTCGTCAGTGGCACCGCAAACTCGGCATTTGGTTGGTTCGCCCTTGGCACGGACATCGCTGGCAGCTTTAACACCGCCCTCGGCGCTGGAACCCTAGTGCTCAACCAAGCAGATTCGAACACCGCCGTTGGCACTGCAGCACTCCTCTTTAATAACTTTGGCTCTGGACCAAACACCGGCACTCAAAACACGGCGGTCGGAACGGCTGCACTAGAGCTTAATAGCGGCGGCGACGACGATAGTGAAGGAAGCTTCAACGATGCGGTAGGCGCCTTTGCTCTCACTAGCAATACGACCGGATTCAGCAACAATGCTTTTGGCGATAGCGCGCTCCTTAGCAATACCACCGGTGCTGCAAACACAGCTGTTGGCGATGCCAGTTCCTCAGGTGGCGCGGGCGACGAGTTCAGCTTTAACACGGTAGTCGGTTATTTTGCGTTGTTCAGTGGTGTTGAGATCGATCCAGACCATGTCGCCAATTCCAACAATGCCGTCGGCGCGTTGGCGCTCGCCGGGGTAGGCCCCACACCGCCCCCTAACACTGGGGTCGCGAATAACGCCTTCGGTGTTTCGGCACTCGAGGCTATCGAAACCGGTTCTGCGAACGTCGCCGTTGGTGACTCAGCGGGTTCCGCCATTGTTGACGGCTCGTTCAACATCTATATCGGCGATGGCGTAGGCGCTAGCGTTGATCCTAGTGAACACGACACGATCCGCATTGGCGACACGCTAGACGTAGCCTGCTATATCGGCGGCATCGCCGGTGTACCAGTCACCGGCGACCCAGTTGTTGTGGATGGCGCAACAGGCCAGCTCGGCATCGCTGGTCCGTCGTCGCCTCTCTCGGCGAATAAGTTGCTCAAGCAACAACACCTCGTGCAGGAGTTGAAGGCGACAACTGAAAGACAAGCGGCAGTGATCGCTTTGCAGGAAGGGCAAATTAAGGCCTTGACCGCGGGGCTCAAGCAGCAAGCCGAGCAAATTCAGAAAGTCAGCGCTCAGCTTGAAATGATCAGGCCGACGCCGCGAGTAGTGGAGAATCGATAAGACTGTTTACCGGAAGTTAATAAATAGTTACAAACAGCCCCGAAGAAATTCGGGGCTGTTTTGTTTTTTGTGGAGCGGCGAGCTCTGCGAGCCTTGGCCTCGCATGGCATCGGTGGACGTTCGTTAGGCGTCGCGCGGAGCTCCGCCCTCCCAAAAGCCCACGCCTGAGGCAGCGGAGGCGATGGGCCACCGAACATAACGCACCTATCGAATGCGTCGTGTTGCAGTGCTAGGATATGCCGCCTCTACGGGGCTAGGCAATGGATCAATTCCGAGCTATAAGCATTTCGCGCCTACGGTGCTTTAGTAGTGCGGTGCGTCCGCGCATCGCTTTCACCGCCGCTCTGTTGACGGAACGCGAATGGAACAGATGAGAAAACAGCGCACCGAAATCTTTACTCTGGGGCATTCCCCAGATCCGGACGACGCGTTCATGTTTTATGCGATGGCCAAGAATAAAATCGATCTGCGCGGGTACCGGTTCGAGCATCGACTGGAAGATATCCAAACGCTGAATGAACGCGCGCTTCGAGGCGAATTACACATTTCAGCGATCTCGATTCATACCTATGCGTACGTAGCAAGCAAATACGCGTTGCTGCCCTGCGGAGCGAGCATGGGGGACGGGTATGGGCCGATCGTTATCCGAAAGCGGCCAATGGGCGAAAGGGCGAATCGGCGAAACGGCGACCTCTGCAATGTCATCCCGAGCGAAGTCGAGGGATCTCTGGAATCCGGCTTCAACGCTTCAACATTTAACAAAGCCCTTCGCGAGTCGTTGCGCGGTTGCACCATCGCTGTGCCCGGCACAATGACCAGCGCATTTCTCGCGCTACAGCTTTTTCTTGGGGAGTTTGATTATGTCCTTGTGCCGTTCGATCAAATTTTCGATGCGGTGCGCACGGGGCGAGCGGACGTGGGTTTGATCATTCATGAGGGACAGCTCACCTATGAGAAAGCAGGATTCGAGAAAATTGTCGATCTTGGCAAATGGTGGAAAGAGCAAACCGGGTTGCCACTGCCCCTCGGCGGCAACGTGGTACGCAAGGATATTCGGGCGGCAGTCCGACGAGATCTGAGCGAAATTATTCGCGAAAGCATCGACTACGGTCTGGCGCATCGGGATGACGCAGTGCGGCATTCGCTTCCCTATGCGCGCGACATGGACGCGGAGCTGGCTGGGAAATTCATCGGCATGTATGTGAACGAATTTACTCGCGATTATGGCGACGTGGGTCGTGAAGCTATCCGAAGATTTCTGGCCGAGGCGCACAATAAAGATTACATCGACGCCCCGCTCGAAGTGGAATTCGTCGAATAATTGAGCGACAAATTGGGCCACTGACAAGGCGAAGAAGGCTGTAGCGGCCGCTGTCCTCAGCGCACTCATCTGGACGGGAGCGCGCCGCGCGTTATTCGCTGACAACCGCGGACTCTACAGCGCTGAAAATTTGTCACGTTCGATCAATCCGTACGATCTCACCTGCATAGGGCCAGTCTTCGGCGCGCCTAACGAGTCCAGCCCGCGGCCAAAAAAGTCCGCTGAGGACAGCGGACGCTACAGCCCTCACCGGCTAAGCGAATCCGCCGCGCTTGAGCAGATGCAGGGACCTGGCGCTTAGAATTGTCTTGCCTCACAATTCGCCGGAGAGATATCACTGATGCCTCGGTGAAGGCGTTCCTCCAAGCCAAACGCGATCTTCTCCGTCTCACCCGGGTCGGAATCTGCTTTGGCGCCTTCCTTTCCCCCATATTTTCTGGTTGCGAAAAAAGCGAGCCAATGGACGAGGCGAAAGCGGCTGGAAAAACCACTGCGGATTTTCCACAAATCACCGCGGACATCTTTAAACCGATGGATGGCGGCATTGATCTGTCGCCTGAGGAAATCATGGGCCGTAATGCCTGGAACCTCTGGAGCGCGGGGAATCAGCATTTTTGGAATCGTGCAGCCCAGGACAGCTATGGATTAATGGATCTCTTGAAGATGCTGGATAGCCGCAAATTCCCGCGAGGTGAGCGTTTCAAGACTTTGGGCTTGGTAAACGAGCCTGGATTTCGCGCGGCGACCAAGCCGGATGAATTTGGCTTGTGGTTGGATGAGCAAGTGGAGCCGGAACCGGCAGGCATTGACGAAACTGTTTACGGAAAACCATCCGGGGTGCTCGGTTTCCGGCTTTTTCCAAATCCGGACTTTAATGAAGAGGCACGCAAAAAATGGGACGGCGATCGTTTCATGAACGATGCCGCCTATTACAACGACAACAAGCTGGTTCGCCCGTACCGCGTCGGCGTCGCCTGTGGCTCCTGCCATATCGCGCCATATCCAGGTAATCCGCCAGCTGATCCGGAAAATCCGGGCTGGCAAAATCTCGCATCAGCGATCGGCAATCAATACATCAACGAAGGAAAAGTTTTCGCCTGCAACGTCGAAAAAGGCGGACTCTTTTATGAGATGCTGGCCGCGCAGCCGCGTGGCACTTCCGATACTTCCCGGATCGCGACCGATCACATCAACAATCCGAACGCAATCAACCCAATCTTCTTGCTTGCTGAACGGGAGCGGATCGCGGTTCCGGAAAAAATGGCGGGCGGCACGCTCGCTTTGCCTGGAGAAAAAGAGGAGATGCCGGTGCCGCACGTCTTGAAAGACGGTGCAGACTCCATCGGCGTGGCCGGCGCAACGATCCGCGTCTACGTCAACATCGGCATGTTCTCCGAATATTGGCTGACGCTTCACAACCGATTGATCGGGCTCACTCCACAAAAACCATTTGAGATCCCGTACGCGCGAGAACATTCAGTCTTCTGGCGCGCGACTGAAGAGCGCCTGGCAAACATTGCTGCCTTCTTCCGTAGGCTAAAACCGTTTCGTCTGGCCGATGCTCCCGAAGGACAGGCTTACATCACGGCCGATTCAGCGGTGATGACGCGAGGAAAAGAAGTTTTCGCAGAGAGTTGCGCGGCCTGTCATTCGAGTAAACAGCCGCCGCCAAATATCGATCCTAAATCTGGCGAGGGAAAAGCCTGGTTCCGCGCAGCGGTGATGGCGCCCGATTTCCTGGAAAACAATTTCCTGTCAAACGACAAGCGTTATCCATTGACCAAAATTGAAACGAACTCCGCTCGAGCGTTTGCGACGAACGCAAAGGCCGGTCACGTCTGGGACAACTTTTCCTCGCTGACTTATAAAGAGCTTTCGCCTGTCGATGAGTTGGAGTTTTTCAATCCATTCGATGAAACCCGTCCGATCAAATTCAAACCGAAAGGCAAGAATGTGGCACCCGGTTACTATCGGACTCCTTCACTCGTTAGTCTCTGGAGCTCGGCACCGTTTTTACACAATAACATGCTCGGGAAATTTACCGGCGATCCTTCCGTGGCCGGCCGGATGGACGCCTTCAACGATGCAGTGGGAAAATTGTTATGGCCTGAAAAACGTCTGAACAAGGCTTCTATCTGGCGCACGCAAAATGAATGCGCGCTGCATTTGCGCAAGGAATTCGTGCCCAAACCGCTGCAAGCGCTCGCTGATAAGGATGGGTACATCAACATCGGACCCATCCCGAAAGGCGCACCGATCAACCTGATCGCCAACGTCGAGCCTGATTTTGGGCAGTTGTTTGTTTTGCAGGCAAAAATCGCCAAAGCATTGCTGAAGATTCACACGCAGAATCTCTCGCCGAAACAAGCCACAGACGAATTGATCAAGGCGGTCCCTGAACTGCTCGCGGCGAATAAATGTCCCGACTTTGTCGAGGACAAGGGCCACTATTTTGGCACTGATTTACCTGATAACGATAAACGCGCACTGATCGAATATCTGAAAACGTTTTGAGAATGAATCCCCTCCATAGTTTTACTGCTGGGCATGCCGCTCAAACGGAAGACAGGCATCTTGCCTGTCATGGCAGACGGGCCCCTGGCCTGTCGTTAGGCAAACAGGCGAGGCGCCCATTTGCTAGGACAGCCTGGAAGGGTGTCTTCCAACCTAACGAAAGGAGAAAACATGGCTGTCACCGTTGCTGAAATGCTGAAGATGTCGCAGGCGCAGCTCGACGATCTTTTCACCCAAAGTCTTGCCGGTGAAATCCCGAAAGGCGAGGCCAAAGGCACCGCCATCGTTGCGCCGGGAACAACTTACACGCAGGACATCGCCAATTTCATAAATCATTTTGCATGGCAGGGAAAAATCTTCGATCCAGCCAAGGGCGTTTTGCGAAATAAGATTTTGCCCTTCGGACTGAACGCGATAATCGCGAAGGTCTACAAGGCGCCCAGCTGGCTTGATAACAAGGAATGCATTGTTCTCGATTATTCCGAGACTTCGCTGCTGGCGCATTGGATTCGTGACGAAATCCGTGAAGTCGCACCGAAGGTTTACCTGGGCAAAGTCTATTTGGGCAAGAAGCGATTGATTGATTTCGCGCTTGAGTTTCCAGCGTCGGAATAATCGCACTCTGCGCCCATGGCCGACGCTCCAGATCAAACTGCTAAAAGCCGGCGCTGGAAGTGGCGGATTGTGCTGCTGGCAGTCGTCGCGCTTGTTGCAATTGGGTTTTCCTATCTGGCGTGGCGTTTTACTCGGGACGATCCGGTCGTGTACGCGGATCCGGAAGAGCACTTCAAGTACGGTTCAACAGGCGGCGAGCGCGAATCGGGCATTCCCTATTGGATTTGGAAAGTGCTGCCCAAAATGTTTCCAGAATACCTGCCGGGGAAGACGTACACCCCAGGGACAGAATATGTCTCGTTAGGCTTTCTTTACGAGCCAGGTAGAGAGCTGCCGATCGGTGTTTCACGCCGCAACACGCAGGGGCTTGATCGCGTTTTCCTGAACTGCGCGATTTGTCACGCCGGTTCTGTACGCGAAACGCCACAGAGCCCCCGCACCGTCTACACCGGCATGCCGTCGAACACTGTCGACCTTGAGGCGTTCGAGCGTTTCATTTTCTCCTGCGCATCAGATCAACGCTTCAATGCTCCACGGATTCTGGCCGAGATGGAAGGGATCGGTGCGAAATACGATCTGATCAATCGCTTCATCCTGCGCTATTACGCGATTCCCTTCATGCGCGAACGCCTGCTGATGTTGAAAGGCCATTTCCGTTTTGGCGATTGGGAACCCGACGCAGGTCCCGGCCGCACCGACACGTTTAACCCCGCGAAGACGCTTTTGGAATTTCCTCTCGAAAAACTGGAAACGCGGGAGCTGGTTGGTCTCTGCGATTTACCCTCGATCTGGCTGCAGGGGCCGCGCAAAGAGAAAAACATTCACGCACACTGGGACGGCAACAACAACATGATGGAGGAGCGCAACAAAAGCGCTGCATTCGGTACCGGCGCATTTCCGCCGACGATCGACCTGAAACAAATGGCGCGCATTGAGCAGTGGCTGCTTTACAAAGAACCGCCCAAATTTCCGTTTCCGATTAACGGGCAACTCAGCACGCAGGGTGAAAAACTTTATGCGCAATACTGTGCAAATTGCCACGGTCGCAACGGTCGCGATTTCAACGGTGAGTACGTCGGCAATATAGTGCCGATCGACAAAATCGGCACCGACCGTCACCGACTTGACTCGTACACGGAAGAACTGGCTGTAGCGCAGAATACACTCTATGCCGGTTATCCGTGGCGGTTCAGTCATTTCCGCAAAACTTTTGGCTACGTCAATATGCCGCTCGACGGCGTCTGGTTGCGAGCGCCGTATTTGCACAACGGTTCTGTGCCGACACTGCATGATCTGATGAATTCCAGCGCCGAACGTCCCACGGTTTTCTATCGTGGCTATGATGTGTTTGATCCGGCGAAGGTCGGATTTGTGTCGGACGTAAGTCGATTTGATGCGGATGGGCGCAGTAAAGATGAACCCGGCAATCCAAGAAAATATTTCAGATTTGACACGCAAGTGAAGCCGGGCGGCGCGACGCCACGGGATCGGAATGAGGGCAATTCGAACGCTGGCCATGAAGGCTGGGAATACGGCACGATGCTGTCAGCCGCGGAAAAGGACGCGATCGTGGAATATCTGAAAACGTTCTGAGTTACGCGCGATCGATAGACCCATGACACTCCAACCAAAGACGAAACGCATGATTTGGGTCTCCACGGCTGTGATTGCAATCCTGCTCGCGCTTAGCGCTTTCTTTACGTGGGCAAAATTTTTCCGGGAAGCGAAGGAGGTGTTCGCGAATGAAGAAGAACATTTCAAATACGGCTCCCTTGGCGCCGAGGGCGATCGAGGGATCCCGTATTATCTCTGGATGGTGTTGCCGCGTATTTTTCCGGACCTGATGCCCGGGCCGGGCGGCTACAAGTCGTTTGGCGTGGTTTGGGAGGAAGGCCATGAAATCCCTGTCGGCTTTTCGAAAAAGGTCGTCGGTTTCGCGCGAATCACTAACAACTGCGCCATTTGCCACACGGCCACGTATCGCCTGCGCGAGGACGAAGTGCCGCATGTCGTGGTCGCGGGGCCGGGCCATACCAACAACGCGCAAAGCATGCTGCGCTTTTTGTTCAAAGCAGCGCACGATCCTCGCTTCAATTCGGACATCATCATGAACGAAATCCGCCTGGTGAACGCGAACAATTACGGCAATGGCGGCCTCTCGTTTATCGACCGACAAATTTACCGTTACCTGCTCATTCCATTCACTAAAAAGGCGCTGCTGCAGCAGGAGAAGCAATTCACCTGGATGGAACGCTACGTCACGGATGGGAAACCCAAGCCACACTGGGGACCGGGACGCGATGATGCCATGAACCTGACAAAGTATTTCATGACCAACATGGCGGAGGACAACACGTTCGGACCAACCGATTTTCCTTCGATCTGGAACCTCGGCATCCGCAGCGGAAAAGACAATGCTGGAAAGCAAATGTTGTTGAACTGGACTGGCGATACGCCGGCGGTTCGCTCAGTCTTGATCGATTCTGCGCTGGGTCTCGGCGCGCCCGCGCGGCCGTGGTTTTTGCAACGCATGGCCGATCTCGATCATTATCTCAGCAATCTCCCGCCGCCCACGTGGCCCTTTAGCGGAACAAATCCAATCAACCAGCAAATGGCTACCGAAGGTCAGAAGATTTACGCCCGCGACTGCGCGGCATGCCACGAACCGCGTGCTGAATTTACAAGCAAGGTGATTCCCATCACGGAGATCGGGACTGATCCCGAACGGATGTATTCGTGGTCGAAAGACGCTGCCGCGGAAGCAAACCGGCGCGTCAAACAACTGGGCATCGATCGTCCGCCCATGGTCGAAACACAGGATCCATACGGCTACGTCTCGCCGCCGCTGGATGGAATCTGGTTGCGCGCGCCGTACCTTCATAACGGCTCCGTGCCGAGCTTGCGCGATTTGTTGAATTCGCCAAATGAGCGTCCGCAAACGTTTCATCGCGGTTACGATGTTTTCGATCCAGTCAAAGTGGGATTCAAAGAACCGCCACCGCGACCAACCGGGCCGACCGGTGAGCTGACGCAACCTTATGTCCTTTTCGACACGCGAGAAAAAGGCAACGGCAACAAAGGACACAACTACGGCACTCAACTCTCGAACCAGGACAAAGAGACGCTGCTCGAATATTTGAAGACGCTCTAGTGCTCATCTTCGCCGCATCACCGTCGCGCGAAAAGCTCTTGTGCGCGTCCCGGTTCTCCGCCAGTTTCGTTCTGTCATGGCAGGGAATCGCAAGCTTGGTTGCCTCAGCATCTTCTTGTTCGTCGCGCTTTGCGCCAGTCTGTTCTTTAACCTTGTGCTGATGGCCGCGGCGTTTCAGCGCCTCGGCGGGATACGCGAGCCTGAGCCAATCCCGCGCTTCCGTGAAATCCTGCTTCAGAGAGGGGCACGTGCGACTACCGACAAGATTGCAGTCATCACCATGCGCGGCCTGATTAGTTCTTCGCTACCCGGCACCGTGAGCGATTCAATGCTGGATGACATGCGCGCAGCCCTGCAACAGGCGCGCGATGACAGTCGCGTCAAAGCTATCGTGTTGGAAGTCGATTCTCCCGGTGGAGAAGTGACGGCTTCCGACGCGATCTACAGCGCGCTGGTCAAGTTGCGCGCTAGGAAACCGGTGGTGGTTTACATGGATTCACTGGCGGCATCCGGTGGCTATTACGTTGCCTGCGGCGGCAAATTTCTGATGGCAAGCGACACGACCATCACCGGCAGCATCGGCGTCATCATTCAAACACTCAATTATGAGCAGCTGTTCAACAAGGTCGGACTCGCCTCTGTAGTTTTCAAAAGCGGAAAGTTCAAGGACATGTTGAATGGCGCGCGGCCGATTACACCAGAGGAACGCGAGTTGGTGCAGGGCTTTATCATGAAAACTTACGACAAATTTCTCGGCATCGTTGCGAAAGAAAGAAATCTTCCGGCAGACCTTTTGCGTAATACAATCGCCGACGGGCGAATTCTGTCAGGCAAGGACGCGTTCGAGCACAAGTTGATCGATGGCCTTGGTGAGTTGGACGACGCATTCGGGAAAGCCAAAGAACTGGGAAAGGCGCCGGACGCCAAAGTTGTGAAATACGGCCCGCCGTTTAGCCTGAGCCGTTTCTTCCGGATATTTGGAGAGACAGATTCAAAAATTGAACTCACGCTTCCCAAGCAACTGATTCCACAATTGGAAAGTGGGCGGGCGTATTTTCTGCCGAGCTATTACGCGCCGTAGGGCAGAGGACGCATGCGATCCGGAAGCGTCTTCGCGGCATTGGGAGCCGTTCCCGGCTTTGCTCTAGTCATCCTTTTCTCTCTTTACGCTATCGCTAGCGCTTACGTCTATATTTCGCTGATTTATCAGATCAGTGCGCGAACTCGGAACACTTTCGATGCCGACGCGGCGACGACGCGAAGATTTGGACTGCCCGAAGCCATACTGGCCACGCTGTTGATTCTTTTTCTTTTTCTAACCATTGGCGCGTCCGTTTCGCAGCCGTCGATCCAGTTCAGCGCGCGCAATCTTTTCGCAAATTTCCTTCTTACTGGTTGCGTGGTGCTCGTCATAGTCACTTTCCTCGAGTTCCGCGGGTTTGACGTTAGTTCGTTAGGCGGGTTTTTCAGACTAGGTTTTATCCGGACCCTGAGCACCGGAGCGATTCTCCTGTTTTTTGCTTATCCATTAATCTTGGTCTCTGACTTCATCACACAGCGGCTTTTTGGGGGCGGCTCGAGCAGGCAAAACATCGTCGAATTTTTCAGCGGATCGCGCACGATTCAGCAGCGAATGATGATCATTGTTTTCGCCATCGCAATCGCGCCTGTGGTCGAGGAATTTCTTTTTCGATTTTTTATTTACGGTGTCTTTAAGCGCTATTTTGGCCGTCTTCTGGGCGTCACATTCAGCGCGCTGCTTTTTGCCGCAGCGCATGCCCACTTGCCATCATTTGCGCCATTGTTCGTTCTGGGGAGTTGTTTCGCGATTGCGTACGAGTGGAGCGGTTCAATTCTTGTCGCCATGACGATGCATTCGCTTTTCAATTCGCTTACTCTTACCGCGCTTGCATTTCCGGAGATCTTTTCTCCATGACGCTTCCAAGGAGCGGCGGTCTTCAGTCCTCCGAAAGCTGTACTTGGGTTCCAGGGATTACTCCGCCATGAAACTGCGCGACATCGGCGAAGACGAGCTGCTCCGCCAGCTTGGTCTTCCGCTCGCAAAAGCGGTTATCAATGGGCCGGGGGATGATTGCGCTGTGGTGGAAACGCCCAGTCGCGGAAACTTTCTTGTGCTCAAAACCGATTGCGTTGTCGCAGGCGTGCATTTCCTGCCAACGGCGAGTGCACTCGACGTCGGCTGGAAAGCAATGATGCGTCCGCTTAGCGATTTCGCCGCAACATCGGCTGTGCCTCAATTTGCCCTGATCACTCTCATTGCGCCCAAGCAAACGAAGGTCGAATGGGTGGAGCGGCTGTATCGCGGACTGCGCCGGGCTGCGAAGCGGTTCAAAGTCAACATAGTCGGCGGCGAAATGAGCAGCACACCCGCGTCTATGGCGATTTCGGTTAGCGTGGCTGGTTTTGTAGAAAGAGACCGTTTCGTATCGCGCCGGGGCGGTAAAGTGGGTGATGATCTTTTTGTCACTGGCCGACTCGGTGGCGCCGTGAAACAAAAGCATTTGAAATTCGTTCCACGAATCGCGGAATCGCGCTGGCTCACAGAAAATTTTTCTATCCACGCCATGATGGATTTAAGCGACGGATTGGGAGCCGATCTTCCACGACTTGCAAGGGCAAGTCGGGTTGGATTTACCGTCGAGACGGAGAATCTGCCCCTTGCCCGTGGCGCAAAGACCGATGACGCAATTTCAGAAGGCGAAGATTACGAATTGCTCTTCGCGGTTTCGCGGCGTGATAGAAACCGTCTTGAGCTAGAATGGCGAAAGAAATTCCGGAAACTGCTGCTCACACGCATCGGTGTCCTCTCTCAACTCTCAACTTTCAACTCTCAACCTCTGCCACGTGGCTACGTTCATTTCCAACAGCCCGGCTGAGACTGAAGCAGTCGGGCGGCGACTTGCAGAGGATGTAGGAGGGGGATCGGTTTTGGCCTTGCAGGGCGAACTGGGAAGCGGGAAAACTTTATTCACCAAAGGCTTCGTGGCCGGTATCGGGAGCGACGCTGCCGTATCCAGCCCTACCTTTACCATTGTGCACGAATATCGAGATGGGCGATTGCCTGTTTATCATTTTGATTTCTTTCGCGTGGAGAATCGCCAGTCTCTCGCGCGGCTGGGCCTCGAGGACTATTTTTTTGGCGACGGTGTCTCGGTGATCGAATGGGCAGATCGCTTTCCGGAATTCATTCCTGAACAGGCGCACTGGATTCTATTTGAGATAAAATCGGAGAATCAGCGCGCCATTACTCTCCAGGGAACATGAAAATTCTTGCGCTGGAACTTTCCACAGCGCGGGGCAGTCTGGCGTGGTTGGACGACAGTGTCGAAGTTGCGTGTGAATGGTCTAATGAATGGAAAAATTCCGGACTTTTGTTCGAGAATCTTAATGCTGTAACGAAAAAACTTGGTGGGCCCGAGACGATCATTGTCGGACTGGGCCCAGGTTCCTACGCTGGGACCCGAATCACGATCTCGGCGGCGATTGGGCTGCAAATTCCTTCCGGGGCGCGCTTGATCGGTTTTCCGTCGATTTCTGCAATGGAATGCGATGCACACGAATACTGTGTAATCGGCGATGCCCGCAGAAGCTCTTTTTTCTTTGCGCATATCCGCGCGAATAACCTGGTCGAAGGTCCAACGCTTTTCTCGGAGTCCGACCTGACGCTGAAACTCGACGCGATTGAGAACGAAATGCCGGTCTTCACCTCAGATTCGCTCTCGCAATTTGAGCGCGCCGTACTTCGCTTCCCATCGGCCGTCGTGCTTGCCCGACTTGCGCGAGAACCGCAGCGCAGCTTTTCTTTGCCACCGCTGGAACCGATTTACCTGCGCGAACCGCATGTGACCATGCCGAAATGAAGCAAACCTATCGTTGCTGGGCCGAGATCGATCGGAGCGCTTTACGTCACAACGCCAAGACCGTGCGGGAACGCGTCGGCTCGGCCGAGATTCTGGCTGTGGTGAAAGCGAACGCATACGGCCACGGGTTAATCGGCGTGGCGGAGACGCTCGCAGACAAGGTGCAACTTTTCGGAGTGGCGAATCTGGAAGAGGCGATAGCGCTTCGTGAGTCCTTCTCTCATCCGATCGTCATTCTTGGTCCGGCTCTGCCGACGGAAAGATTGGCAATCGCCGCGCACGGATTTATTCCGACTATTTCCAACCTTGAGGAAGCGGAGGATTTCAGTCGCCTTGGGAGCAATCCTCGCTTTAGTCCTGTCCCTGGCCAGGGAGAGGAGGCGACAGCGCCAGGTGAGGGTCGATGCGTCTCGATCAATTTCAAAGTCGACACCGGTATGGGTCGGATGGGAGCGCTGGAGGAAGAAGCCTGTGACGTTCTCAAGAAGGTATCCTCGCTTGCAAATATCGGGGTTCACAGCGTTTCGACTCATTTGCCAGTGTCCGGCGAGGATGCGGATTACACGCGTGATCAGCTTTTGCGCTTTGGCGAAATGATGACGCGATTTCGCGCCGCGATTCCAACCGATTACAAGGTGCATGTGCTCCAAAGCGCAGGGCTGCTTGGCTTCGCTGAACACGCGAGTTCATTCGACATGGTGCGCGCCGGGATTGTGCTTTACGGGATTTCGCCGCTGCCTGAATTTCAGAAACTTCTCAAACCAGTGATGACTTGGAAAACACGCATCTCGCTGGTGCGCAACATGCCCAAGGGAAGTTCGATCAGTTATGGCCGCACGTTTATCACACCTCGGAAAATGCGGGTCGCAACGTTGTCAGCTGGTTACGCCGATGGATATCCGTGGCATCTTTCAAATCGTGAAGCCGCCGTCTTGGTTCAAGGACAGCGTTGCGCCATTCTCGGCCGTGTGACGATGGATTTGATGATGATCGATGTTAGCAAGATCGATAATGCGCGAGTTGGGGATGAGGTTGTTTTAATGGGACGCGATGGGAGCGAGGAGATTTCCTGCGCGGAACTGGCCAGGACCGCTGGCACAATTCCGTGGGAAATAACGACACGAATTGGCGCGCGTGTGCGGCGGGTTTATGTTTGAAACCTGCCATGTTCATACTGTCGTTTTAACAAATTTACGAGCGCGATGTTTCAGATCATCTTCAACGAATTGAGCGCGGCCGAGATCTCGGCGCTGCCGAAGAAATTGCAGCTTGAACTGCTCGCGGAGTTCCAAATTTTACCCGAGGACCTCGACCAGCTCGACTCCGAGCGGTTTGGTGTGATCCAGCGCGAAGGGAAAAAGCTCTATCGCTATCGGGCGAAAGATTATCGCATTTATTTCGCCAAGACCGACGAAGGCATCAGAGTCCATCGCGTTTTGCACAAGAACACGTTTCGCGATTTCTTTTTCCGCAGCAAACTGCCCGTATCCGAAGACGCGCAGCTTGGCGAAACACGCGAATTCTGGAAACTGATCGAGCAAGGCGAGAAAACTCGGAAAGCGTGAACTGTAGCCGCTTCGCTGTGCGAAGCGTGGGATGGGGCGTTCGCGGCGCGGCGAGGCGTGTCTCACAGAGACGCCTCTACACCTTCAGATTCGTGAGATCCCTCGACTTCGCTCGGGATGACAAATTTGGCGCGAGCCAAATTTGTCACTTCATCAACAACACCGAGCGGCTGCGCTTGATCTCGCGTGTGATCTTACGATGCAGATGCGCAGGCATGCCCGTGACGCGGCGGGGAAGGATTTTGCCGCTCTCGGTGACAAATTTTTTCAAGAGATCGGGATTTTTGTAATCGATAGCCTCAATGGCAATGTCGATTCGCCGGCGCGGCATGGCGCGATTGGCACGGCGAAAAGCGGAACGGCGCTTGGCGGTTTTAGGACCCATCATTTGGTTTCGCGGTGCAGCGTGTGTCGCCTTAAGGACGGATTGTATTTCTTTTTCTCGAGCCGGTTCGGTGTGCGCGGGCTCTTTTTATTGCGGGTTGTCATGTAACGGGAGACAGGCTTACCCAAAGCCTTGGCCTCCGTGCATTCCAGCGTCACAATTTCCTGCGCCATCTATCCCGTTTTACTCCTTAACTTCCGCCGGTGTAACTTCCTCTTCCTCAGCCTCGCCACCCTCCTCTTCGGTCAAACCGAACAGAGAGGTGACCGATTGACGGACCCTCGACGCTTTGTTTTGCTTTTCCAGTTGCGATTGGCATTCAACAGTGAAACGCGCGAATGGAATTGCTTCAAGCCGCGCCCGCGGGATCGGTTTGCCGGACATCTCGCACTTTCCATACGTTCCCAGCTCAATGCGCTTGAGCGCCTGATCGATTTCGTAAAGCGCGTCCTGTTCCTGCGAGAGCAAGCTCAGCGCAAAATCGCGATCGTACGCGTCCGATCCGGCGTCGGCCTGATGCATTCCAAAAGCGGACGCCTCGCTGCCTTCGGCCCGCGACCGCAAGGTATCCTGGGCGACACCGGCCATGGAATCGACCATGGCGTCGCGAAGCTGAAGGAGTTTTTCTTTCTGCTGGCGGGTAAACGGATCCAGTCTCCTCTCGCGATGGTTCATACCTAGCAAGACTGCCGGAGATTCAGTCGTTTCTTTTTTGGATGGGCCACGCTTTCCGGCTTTCGTCGGCTTTGCGATCTTTTTCGCTGCCGGCCGCTTGACGTGCTCCTTGCGTGCTGGTCGCGCTTTACGCGCAGCAGGCTTCTTCGCAGAACTCTTCTTTTTTATTGGTTTTGCCATTGCGTTGAGGCTTTTGGTAATCGGTTGCGCCCGAAAAATGGACGCTTAATTAAGAGCAATTCTCGGGCGGCGCAAGCGGATTTGGTCAAAAAAAACATGCCTCGCACCAAACTTGCTTTAGCTCCTAGGCAAATCATTACCCAGCAGCAACACTTTCCCAAGCCACCACGGGTACACCGTTCTAGCCGAGTCTTACGAGCTCGCGCTGGAGTAACGGTTCAAGGCAAATTTCCAGAAACCGCGTGACAGAAGGAAAACGATGGTCGAGGCAGTGACAAGATGCAGCATCAACCACCAGGGCTGTCCGAGCGATTTGATCAGCAGCCGGGCGGGGATGTTTGCGATAATGACCACCGGAATGATCCAGCCGAAGATCAACCGGAATAGCCATGGAAAGATCGCATCTGGATATCGCGCGATGTTCAGAAAATTAAAGTAGCCATAAACCAATCCCTGGGCGCGCACGATCCAGAAACTGACCGCTGCCAGGGCCAACATGATTGAATAATGCACAGCGATGCCAAATCCCAGCGCGACCAGATAAAGCAAGATTGATGTCAAACCTGGGACAATGTTGAGACGCGCAAGGGCTATGCAGACTACCACGCCCCCTAACGCAGCGTTGACGATGCTATCGAGGCCGAATTGCTTCGTCGAAACAGCAAACTGGCTGTCGATCGGCAAAACCAGCAGGGAATCCAATTTTCCCGTGCGCACGAGTTCTGGAATGTTCGCAACGTTAACAAAAAAGAACGCCTGAAAGAGCTGGGCAATCATTTGGTGGGTGCCGATCAGCAGCACGACCTCCCACTTTGTCCAGTCGCCAATACGATCGACATTGCCGAAGATGATGCTGAAGAAGACGATTTGTCCGCAGAACCAAAGGATCTCCACGACCATCCATAAGAGAAAGTTCGCCTTGAAACTCAGCTCCCGGATGAGGGAGTTGCGCAGCATGATGGAGTAAATTTGGATGTAACGCCGCATCATCTATTCCTGTCTCTTACTAATAAGCGCAGTCAACCACCGCTCGAATGAAACGTTTTGTCCCGTGGCTCATCGTTATAATCGGACTGCTCGTCATCGCGGCGGTTTTCCGTCAGTGTCGTAACGGCGCTGCCACAAACTATCAGACCGCGACTATCACACGCGGCCCAATTACCCAGGCGGTTACGGCAACGGGCACACTCAATCCAGTCGTCAACGTACAGGTAGGCAGTCAGGTTTCAGGAAATATCGCGAAGTTGTTCGTGGATTTTAATTCACAGGTGAAGGCCGGCCAGGTAGTCGCACAAATCGATCCTGCGCTTTTTCAGGCAACTGTCACTCAGGCGGAAGGCGATCTGGCCCAGCGCCCAGGCCGCACTCGAACTCGCGAAGGTGAATGCAACCCGCACACAGGAATTGTTTGCCAGAAAAACTTCCTCTCAAGCCGATCTGGATCAGGCGACGGCGAACCTACATACGGCAGAGGCAAACGTGAAAATCAAGCAGGGCGCGCTCGATAAAGCGAGGGCCGATCTCGAGCATTGCACAATCACCTCGCCTATCGATGGCGTTGTTATTTCGCGCAGTGTTGATGTCGGCCAGACGGTCGCGGCCAGTTTGCAGGCGCCGGTCATCTTTGCGATTGCAAACGATCTTACAAAAATGCAAATCGACGCGAACGTAGCCGAAGCGGATGTGGGCGTGGTCAAGATCGATCAAAACGTCGATTTTACCGTGGACGCATTCCCCATGGAGACATTTCGCGGAAGAGTCGTCCAGGTGCGGAATGCGCCGATCACAGTGCAAAACGTAGTTACCTACGACACGGTTATCGGAGTAAGCAATCCGGAGCTGAAATTGAAACCGGGAATGACGGCGAATGTTTCAATTATCGTTGCGCACAAAGAGGACGTCCTGCAGATCAAGAACGCGGCACTGCGCTATCGTCCGCCAGACGCCACGCCGGTCGAGACAAGAAAAACGGTAGCAAGTCGATGGGGACGTCCGACTACGGGGCGCGGCGGTAGTGCGCAGCAGGATGCTCAGCGGACAGTCTATATTTTGCTATCCGGGGCGGGTCGCCCGCAGCCGAGGCAAATCAAGACTGGCATCAGCGACGGGATTGTGACTGAGGTGGTCGAAGGCTTGAAAGAGGGCGATTGCGTCGTAACGGCCGAACTCGGTTCAACCACCGCTGCGCCATCGCCTGCGACAAATCCCTTTGGCGGTGGACCGCGGCGATTTCCATAACGAATGATTAAAGGAGGTCTGAACATTCAAATGACGACGCGTGATTCAGCGAGTTGCGTCATTTGCTGGCCTCCGTCCGAGTACGGAGCAAGAGCATGAGTAAGAACAAGACATGCACGTGAATAACGGCGCTATCGTCAGCTTAATCGATGTTCATAAGACCTATCGCACAGGCGAAATGGAAGTGCCGGCCGTGCGGGGCGTGTCGCTGGAAATCAAGCGCGGCGAATTTGTCGCGTTGATGGGTGCGAGCGGCTCCGGAAAATCCACACTTATGAATATCTTGGGTTGCCTCGACCGGCCCACGACGGGCCACTGTATTTTAGACGGCGCAGACGTCTCCGGTCTCGATCGAGATCAGCTCGCTGATATCCGGAATCGGAAAATCGGATTCGTTTTCCAGAATTTTAATCTCCTGCCGCGCACCTCGGCGCGAGAGAATGTCGAGTTGCCCTTGGTTTACAGCGCACAGCATCTGACTCATGCGCAACTTCGCGAGAGGGCCGATCGTATCCTTGCATCCGTCGGACTAGCCGGACGAGAAGACCATCATCCGAGCCAGCTTTCCGGTGGCCAGCAGCAGCGCGTAGCGATCGCGCGCGCGTTGATCAATGAACCGGAGGTACTGCTTGCGGACGAGCCCACTGGCAATCTAGACAGCCGGACCAGCATCGAGATCATGGCAATTTTTCAGCAACTTAATGAGCGCGGAATTACCGTCATTATGGTGACGCACGAACCTGACATCGCCGCTTTCGCAAAGCGTAATGTGATGATGCGCGACGGTGTAATCCTGGATGATCATCTGGTTTCGCGACGCGCGGACGCTGCGTCACAGCTTCAAACAGAACACGCTTCAACCCTTCAACCGGCGAAATGAGAGTCGCACCAACATTCAACGTCGCGCTCCGCGCTTTGCGGCGAAACAAGCTGCGTTCGGTGCTGACCGCACTCGGCATCATCATCGGTGTTGGCGCGGTCATTGCAATGGTCGGCATCGGCAATGGAGCGAAGGCCCAAGTGGAGGCGCAGATCGCAAGCCTCGGGCAAAATGTGATCCTGATTTTTTCCGGCAGCACCACTTCCAGTGGCATTCGCACAGGGTGGGGCGGAGCCGGTACGTTGAAAATCGAAGACGCCGAGGCAATCCGGCGGGAAGTGCCGGGCGTCATAGGAGTAAGCGAGGAAGTTGTTTCGACTACGCAAGTAGCAGCAGGAAATCAAAATTGGTTTACCCGCATTTACGGCGAATCAGCCGATTACTTTGACATCCGACAATGGCCGTTGGCTGATGGGGCTCCGTTTACATCGCAAGACGTTCGCAGCGCGAACAAGGTTTGTGTCATCGGACGCACCACGGCGACGCAGATTTACGGAAACGAAAATCCGATCGGCCAGATCCTAAGAATTAAGGAAGTCCCATTCACAATCACCGGTGTTCTGACTGCCAAGGGATTAAGCACACAGGGTGTGGATCAGGATGACATCGTCATCATGCCGTACACGAGCGCTATGAAGCGTGTGATCGGCGGGACAACTTTGCGTAATATCAACATGCAAATCGCCGATCCGCAGCAGCTCCAGGCGGCCCAGCAACAGATTATCTCGTTGCTGCGACAACGGCATAACATCCGTCCTGGTCGCGATGACGATTTTACCGTGCGTAACCAACAGGAAATCGCCCAGGCGGCGACAGCAACGACTGCAGTGATGACGATTCTGCTTGGCTCGATTGCAGGTGTGTCGCTTGTGGTCGGCGGCATCGGCATCATGAACATTATGCTCGTGAGTGTGACCGAACGTACGCGCGAAATCGGTGTGCGCATGGCTGTCGGCGCACGTGGCAACGACATTCTCACTCAATTCCTGATCGAAGCCGTCACCCTAAGCTCAGTCGGGGGCGTGATTGGGATCGTATGTGGCGTTGGCGCGTCGAAGGTTCTTTCGGCATACGCGAATTGGCCGACGTTGATATCGATTAGCTCAATCGCAATTGCATTCTTGTTCAGCGCTGCGGTTGGAATTTTCTTTGGATTTTACCCCGCGCGCAAAGCCGCCGCGCTCGATCCTATCGAAGCGCTGCGCTATGAATAACCTGTAGCGGCGGTCTATGATCGTCGACATATTAGAGCATGGCAGAGCACAGCGGCTTCGAAAATTTGGTTGCGGAAGCGAAGAAGAAGATCACCGAGATTTCTCCGAGTGAAGCAGCCGAGAAATCGAAAAGCGGTCAAGCGGTGATCGTCGATGTTCGCGAGAAAGACGAGTGGGGCGAGGAACACATTCGTGATGCGATTCATATGAGTCGCGGTACACTCGAGCTCGAGATCGAAGAAAAAGTTCCCGACACGAATGCGATGATCATTTGTCATTGTGGCGGAGGTGGACGTGGCGCACTCGCGACGGAAAGCCTGCAGAAAATGGGCTACAAAAACGTCCACAACCTGGCGGGCGGCTTCAAAGCCTGGAAAGCCGCGGGATTGCCAACGACGAAATAGCTAGCCTGAGCATCCAATGTTAGGCGGCGTCGGCGAGACAGGGAGCGTTGTGTTTGCGTCACGTGATCGTTAAACTGGCGCGCATGACTCGAGCTGCCACTGGCGTTACCTGGCTGGATTATTACAACATCGAAGAGCTTCTCACGGATGAAGAACGCACAGCGCGCGATCAGGCAAGGTGTTTTGTACAGGAAGAAGTTATGTCGCAAGTCGTTCCGTGCCATCGCGCGGCGAAATTCCCAGAACATCTCATCCCACGCATGGGCGCGCTCGGCTTTTATGCGCCGCATCTAAAAACGCACGGTTCTGCCGGCCTTAGCCACACGGCGTACGGCCTCATTATGCAAGAGCTTGAGCGGGCCGATTCCGGTTTGCGCTCGCTGGCTTCTGTTCAAGGCGCGCTTGCGATACAGGCGATCCATTCGTTCGGCTCGTCTGAGCAGCAGGCGCGATGGCTGCCGGGGTTGGTCTCGGGCAAACTTATCGGGTGTTTTGCGCTGACAGAACATGGACATGGTTCAGACCCCGGGGGAATGGAAACTCACGCCAAACGCGAAGGTGACCACTACATTTTGAACGGCAGCAAGTGCTGGATCGGTAACGCATCGATTGCGGATGTGAAGGTTGTCTGGGCAAAGGATGATGATGGGCGCGTGGGTGGTTTCCTCGTAGAAAAGGATACCCCCGGATTTCGCGCACAGGACATCGAAGGAAAGTTTAGTCTACGCATGTCGCGTACGTCGGAGTGCTGGTTCGAGAACTGCCGCATATCCGCAGAGAATCGTTTGCCCAAGGCGTCCGGGCTCGCCGCGCCGCTGTCGTGCCTGTCGCTGGCGCGCGCAGGAATTGCATGGGGCGTGATCGGCGCGGCAATTGACTGTTATGAGACGGCGCTGGCTTACGGCAAATCGCGCGAACAATTTGGCCGCCCGATTGCCGGCTTCCAATTGGTGCAACAAAAACTTGTCTGGATGGCGCAGGAGATTACCAAGGCGCAATTATTGGCCTTGCGTCTCACGCGCATGATGGAGATCGGCTCGGCGCGTCCCGCCCAGATCTCGCTTGCGAAGCGGAACAATGTCTGGATGGCACTCGAATGTGCCCGGAAGGCGCGCGACATACTCGGCGCCGCGGGCATCACAGATCGTTACCCCGTGATCCGCCACTTAATGAATCTTGAAACCGTCTCTACGTACGAAGGCACGCATGACATTCACACACTAATCGTTGGCCGAGACATTACGGGGATTAATGCTTTCGGCGGCTGAAACAGCTGCTTGAATCCTTCGACTCGGGGTGACTCGCCGAAGAAATAGGCTAAGGTAGCGTATGAGCGAGTCAGTCTACATTCTCGGCGGCGGGCGCACCGATTTTAAGCGCAACCTGAAGAAAGAAGGGAAAACCATCCGGCACATCATTATCGAGGCCGGCAAGAAGGCGATCGAGGACGCGAAGATTGATCCAGCGGAAATTCAGGCGGGCGCAGTTGGCAATTTCAACGCAGGTCAATTTACCAAGCAATTGCAGCTCGGTGCCTTCATTCCGGAGATCGATCCGAAATTACGTGGAATTCCGACGATGCACACTGAAGCGGCGTGCGCGTCGGGGGCGTTGTCGGTGTTGCTCGGCGCGGAATGGATCATAGGCGGGTTTTATGATGTCGTGCTGGTAGTCGGCGCGGAACAGCAGAAGACAATGTCGTCGCTCGATGGGTCGGATGTGCTCGGGGCTGCGGCCGATTATCACAATGAAAAACCGGAGTACGGCGATTTCATGTTTCCAAAATTGTTCGGACGGATCGCGCAGATTTATATCGAGAAATATGGGGCGACCGAAGCAGACCTGGCGTTGGTCGCATGGAAAAATTATGCGCACGCCAAGTTGAATCCGCTCGCGCAAATGCGTGACGCTGATCTCACTCTCGATTGCGCATCGCAAGTTTCGGATAAGAATCCCAGCGTCGCACCACCGCTCAAAGTCTCCGATTGTTCCCAGATTACCGACGGGGCGGCGTCGGTTGCTCTCGTTTCCGGGAAATACCTGGAGGAAATCGGCCGCGATAAAAACAAGACTGCCCGACTACTTGGCTACGGTCACACCACGGATTATCTGCCGCTCGACAAAAAGGATGCGCCCACGTTTTCGACCGCGCGTAAAGCGGCCGAGAAAGCTTTTCGGATGGCGAACCTGACGCCCCGCGATCTGCAAGGCGCCGAGGTGCACGATTGTTTTTCCATTACTGAAATTGTCGCTTACGAAATTCTCGGACTGGCCGAGTCCGGCAAGGGCGTCGAGTTGGTCAAAAGCGGAGCGACAGCGCTGCCTCAGGTGCGCACGGAAAAATTCAAGGGACCTTTCCAGGTTCCGGTGAACGCGGGCGGCGGCTTGATCGCTGACGGGCACCCTGTGGGGGCGACCGGTGTTCGCCAGGTTTTTGAAGCGTACCAACAGCTCACGCAACAGGCAGGCGCTCGCCAGATCGAGAACGCGAAAAGATTCCTCACATTCAACATGGGCGGCAGTCTCACGACTTCCGTCGCCATGGTTTGGGGTCGCGATTAATTCCTGTGGGCTTTTCGCAGTGATATAGCAGAGCGGCTGCTCTGTAGGTTTCGCACGAAGTGCTTTGGGAGTGCGATGCGTCCCCGCATCGCTTTCATCTTGCTAAGCGAAACTGTTTTCGGGTCCTTCAAGTCCAACACGCGGTGCATACGCGTTTCCTAAAGTATGACTTCGCTTGCAATTGAAGAACTGCCTTCTGTGATAAAAGAGGACGTCGAAGACTTCCTGGAAAACCATCCGCGCAGCCCGGCCGCGCGCCTGCGCCCAAGAATGGGAATGGTCGGCGATATTTGGCTGGCTTTTATCGGTCCAGAGCTTCGCCGTGGCGCCAGCGGACTGGGAGAAACGCCGCGCGACGCCTTGACGGATTTTAACCAGCATTTCATGGAGCCGCTCATTTCTCGAAACGGCTCAGAAGCAACCGAGACCGAATGATCCAGAGATTCAGCGATTTAAATGCCTTCATATGAAAGTTCCATTCACGCTTGGAGAAGTTGGTCACTTTGGTCTGGCCGTGCGTGATCCGAAGAAAAGCGCGCAATGG
The DNA here is from genome assembly GCA_046732875.1 of Verrucomicrobiota bacterium. GTDB lineage: Bacteria > Verrucomicrobiota > Verrucomicrobiia > Chthoniobacterales > UBA10450 > Udaeobacter. The sequence continues at coordinate 28,448 of JBKPOB010000169.1, forward strand.
TTTGAGCGCGCTCTGGGACTGCGCAAAGAATTCGAATTCGGAAGTGGGGTCGCGGTGGGAAACGACAATGTTACGATCGCGTTGTTTAAGGGGAAGCCATCACCTGAAACGATTGATCACATGTCGTTTCACTTGCCAAACATGGCGACTTTGCGAAAGGCGCTCGCGCATTTGAAGAGCGTCGATGCCGACATTGAGGATCCGGGCGATGAAATCGGTCCGGAAGCTCCGGGATCGAAAAACATGGGCCTTTGGTTCCATGACCCAGACGGTTATCGCTGGGAGCTGAGCGTGCTCGGCGGGAAATAACCGTGTAACCAATCTCTTCGCGGCGCTGTCGGGACTGCTCACGGTGTCGTGTTACGTCACCCAATTGGATGAGGACTAACGAGTGCGTAGCGCACAATTAAGTGCCTGCATTGACACGATATTTAAGGATCTTAATTTTTTCGTCCACAATTGAAGATGATCATCCAAGAAAAAGGGGACGGAAAAGAGTTCATCTCGCACGCGCCAGGGTATTGGCCAGAGACAAGCCAGGAACTTTGGAACGATTGGAAATGGCAGCTCAAGAACAGGGTCACTTCCCTGGCTCATCTGGAAAAACATCTGGAACTGAGTGACGAGGAGCGCGGCGGCGTTTTGCTGTCAGGCGACAAACTCGCCCTCGCGGTCACACCCCACTTTTTTAACCTGGTGCCGCAGGATACTCCCGAGGATCCGATCCGGCGGCAGGTGATTCCACGCGTTGAGGAGACCTGGACGTCTCCGTACGACATGGCCGATCCGTGCGGCGAAGATTCGCACATGCCTGTGCCGGGACTGGTGCATCGGTATCCGGACCGCGTCCTGTTTTTAGTAACCGATCGTTGCGCCAGTTATTGCCGCTATTGCACGCGCAGCCGCGTTGTAAGCGGCGTTGGGGAACAGGAATTGCACACAAATTTCGAGGAAGCGTTTCGCTATATCGAGTCGCACACTGAAGTGCGCGACGTGCTTTCGA
>JBKPOB010000170.1:0-20651 GCA_046732875.1 Verrucomicrobiota bacterium
GAAAACTTATTTCCAAGGGATGTAATTCGTGATCCAACAACTGGCTTTATCACGGAAATCACTCTTCCAAACTTAAACCTTACGGGCGCCGTGGTGGAAGGTCTCGATTACGAAGCGATCTATATCCTGGATTCAGCGACCTTTGGTCGGGGCGATTTTGGCAGGTTCACCTTTACCCTCAACGGGACCTACCTATCCCGCTTCGAGTTTCAAGTAAGTCCCGAAACTCACCGAATTGGGCTCTCGGGTACGTTTGTGGGCTCACCGACCTTAAGCGGCTCGCTGCCGCATACTCGAGCCTTTGCCAGCGCCTTCTGGGACGGGCCGGCCGGCACCTGGCTTGTCGGCTTCGATACTGGCGCGACTGTTCACTACACCGGCCAGTATCAAGATGCTAATGTTCTCCTGATCGAAGGCGCCGTCCCCGTCCTTGCGCGCAAAATACGCGAGTGGACTACGCTCGATCTGATCGTGTCTTATACGTTTAACTTACCGGCGCCGGCCGCTCAGCAAGAAGTGCCTGGTTACGCCAAGGACGGCGGTAAAAATGTAAAGCAGCCCGATGGCAAGGAGAAAAACGTTCTGCCGATCTCCACTGCCGAGTACGGTGCTTGCGGATGGCGCCCCTGGTTGAATGGCACGACGATCACGCTTGGGATGCAGAACGTGTTTGATTCCGATCCGCCATTCGTCGCCGCCGCCCTCTCGAATGGCTACGACGCATCCCTTGCCACCATCAAAGGTCGCTTCTGTTACGTGCAGCTAAAGAAAAGATTCTAATCGAGCTGGAACAACTTACCTGGCTGTCGAATGGAAATATCCGCTCGTGGCGACTTGCGCTTGGAAAATTGTCTCCTCTCACACGAAGCAAAACAAACCACGGATTTCGCCGATGACACTGATCCATGACCGATCGTGCGTTTCATTTTTGACCTAAGATCGCGAAGGTCTTCGCTGTCTTTGTTTCCTTCTGTTCAAACCTGACCCGTGAAATCCGCTACCTGCCCGCCGCAGCTGTCCGACGAAGGCGGGTCAACCGCAGTTGTTCCCAAACTTTCCGCGTAAGCGATCCAAAAATTTTACGCTGTACTCCAGTGAACGGCCCGAAATGACCTCTCATGATGGGAAGTCAAGAAAGGCAACAAGAAAAACCAAATCAACTAAGGAACAAAAGATGAAATCACTCAAATTCTTCAAACCCGCTCTGGCGACAACGCTGGGAATCGTACTCGCGTGGCTGCTATCCGTCCGGCCCGCCGAAGCTGGTTACACTGTAACGCTGCAGCAAGTCGGGCCCGATGTCGTTGCGACTGGAAGTGGACCACTAGATCTTACCGGGCTCGCTAAATCCAACAGCTCCACGACCGGACCCGAATTACACCCCTCCACCGGAGTCTACTTTGGCGCGGCCATTTTGACAGGGCCAACGACTACCACTGACCTCTACGTAGTTAACCTCGGTGGACCGACGAGTTTCGGGAGCGGTCGCTTAACAGAAGCCAGCAGTGGCAGCGGCGATATGGTCGGGATATTCAAGGGATTACTCGTAGGCGGTCTCTTTGTTCCAACCGGTTATGTCTCCGGTACCGCTCTATCGGGCATGGCGATCTATAGGGGCATGACTTTTTGCACCCTAGGCGTAACACCGGGCACCTACGTATGGGCGTGGGGAGGCGGAGCGAACCAGAACTTCACGCTTCAAATCCCACCGGCGATCAACTGCGCACCGACGCCGAGGCCGCGCCCGACGCCCGCGCCGAGGCCATGATTTGGCTGAGGGCCGCTAGCCAACAGCTGATAGCCGATCGCGTTTGAGCTAAAACGCCGGGCCCGTGATCACGGGAACGCGCATAAGCACAGCTCAGAAGTCAGGCGTCGGAGCGCGCATGGCAGGAATCAACCAACCATTTCGCGAAGCTTGGAGAGTGCGACGGGTCACCGCGTCGCTTTTCTGGGCAAGACTTGCCGCCGTGTAGAAGGCAATGTGAGAACGCAGCGCACTCCAAAAGCGCTTCGCGCAAAATCTGACGAAGCCTCATTCCGTTTTCGTTAAGCTCTTGGCCGCGCCGACGACTCACCGATCACTTCTTACTGATCACCGATCACTTGGGGAAACGAGAGAGTCATTCCCAGCCGATCTGGGATCCGTTGCTCTGCGAGCCATGCTTCGAAAAAAATCGTTAATTCCCTTGCCCCAAAGTAACTCTCTACTTGTAACCGCGCCGTAGCCTCGGCGAAGGCGGTTCGCCTCTTAGCACCAAAAATAAAACTTCTGGGGAGCACACGCGGCTCGCGTGTGGTTCCGGCAGCTTGCCGAAACATTCTTTGGAAGCCTTACCCTCATTACGAAGGCGAGTCATCCGTGGTATCTGCACAAGGTCCCACATTTCCGCGTAAGGGATCCAAAAATTTTACGCTGTACACCAGTGAACGGCCAAAAATGAGTTTCTCACGACGAGGAATCACGGAAAGCCAAAACAAAAAAAGGGGAACTTAAGTTATGAAAAAAGAGATTAAACGAATCAGCTTAATGACAGCAATGTTCCTGACTGTGACGATCGCCAGCTCGGCGATGCAAGCGGGAATGATAAGAATTAATGGTACTTTCGCCGGGAGCGAAAGTGCCGCCCCTTTTCCCAATCCAGCGGAAGGGATTTATGTCAATGGGAGCGTCATGTCAACCGACACGGCGCTTGGTCCATTCACACTGTTTTATTCGCTCCCAGTGGACTTCTCTTTCGCGGATACGCCGCCTGGGAACGCCGGGGGAAGTCGTTTGATAGTGGGAGACGCCGCCAACGGTGACAGCATTTTGGCGTGCTTTTTGGGAACAAACGCTGGTTTATGCGCCAACGGCGATCTTCGCCATGTGAATCCCTGGACCATTATCGGCGGAACGGGCCGGTACGCTGACGCCAGGGGCAGCTTCGCCACGGACCAATGCTCGAACCTTGTGACCGGCGAGACCAGTGGTACTATCAGCGGCACCATCGTCGTAAGAGGATACTGAGCGTCGGCATACTCACCGTAGCACCTGACCCTGTTGGTGGGGCAAGCGCTACCTCGGCAACACAGGCTACAACTCAATAAAAGAGGAACCGGCTTGAAATGAAAGAGAACCTACAAAGCTGAACAGAAGGATACGGGGTTGGCGCGTTCCATCCGAGCCAAACCCGTCTTCTCACGCTCCCACGATTTTAGCTGAATAGTCGACACGATAGTCATTTATATAAATCTTCCCGGCGATGAGCGAGGGACTCTACCCGGCGGCGGACCGAGAGAACGAGTTCCTGAGACACATCGGCCTCGACAAGTTCTTCACGATCGGCAGACGCCGATGCAACGGTGACTCCGCGAGGATCGATGATTGCTGAACTGCCGCAGAACCATAAGTCTTCATCTTTGCCGACTCGGTTCGATGCGATTACGTAACTCTGATTTTCGATCGCGCGCGCGAGGACAAGCGTTCGGAAATGTTCAAGACGTGGGAACGGCCAGGCGGAAGAAACGATTAAGGCATCTACATTCTGCTCGACTACCAGTTTTCGGTATATCTCTGGAAACCGGAGGTCGTAACAGATACTGAAACCAAAGCGCAAATCGCCGACGGCGAAACTCCCAAACTTATCGCCCGAAGCAAAACACTTCTGTTCTTCAACGGGAGCTACTGCATACAAATGCGTCTTACGGTATTTCGCAGCGATTTTTCCCTGCTGATCAACAAAGACCAGGGAATTATAAATTGACGAGCCATCCTGTTCCGAAACGCCGCACACGATGGCAATGGAAAGCGTAGCGGCAATTTCCTGAAGTCCGGGAACGAAACCGCTGCTCCACGCATTGGCGTGCGCTTGGATTACGGACATCGAGTAGCCCGTGTCAGTCATCTCCGGAAAAACAATCAGTTCGGCGCGAGCGTCTTTGGCGGCGCGAGAAAAATCTCGAACCTTGAGCAGGTTAGCTTTCGGATCACCTAGCGAACAAGAAATCTGAGCGGCCGCAACCTTCATTATGCGAGCATAAAATCGCAGCGCAGATTTCTCTATCGAAATTCGCCGCGTTCCGGGAGTAGGCAGATTTGGTTACAAACGCACTTGCTGCGCGTCTTTGGCTGGGATCCAGCCGCGCAAGTTATTTGGTAACGCCGCGTAGATCCAATCCCCGCGAGCACTCAAGATTTTGACTTCGCTGCCTGGGGGCAATGCCAGGACGCTGTTTGCGGTGTCGGCTGTTGCAAGACGCGCTTGAACATTCTTGCCGGTCACTATGGCCAGGGCGCTTCCGTTGGGCCCGCGCTCGAGTGTATACGCAGCGTAGATCGCAACACCGCTGAGCATTAGGCAAAAGATCAACAGGGCGACCAATGTAGCCGATCTGCGACGCGCAAAGATAAGAGTGACAAGCGCAAACGCTGCGAGCCAAAAAGCGGCTGCCGCCGCGATGATGTACTGATTTACGCTCGAGAATTGCAAGTAGCGCTCTGGCCAGCTTTGCTGGAGCTCAAGAGCGCGCGCCTCATCTCGGGCGATCTCCAAATTGGCCGTGGCTTCCGGATGATGCCGCTCGAGGGCGAGCGCTCGCTCGTAATTCAAAATCGCGCGGCCGAAATCGCCCGACCTGAAATAGGCGTTGCCAAGATCGTAAAACACAGTTGCGCTGAATTGTCCTGCACGAACGAGCGCCTCGTAGCCGGAGATCGCTTCCTTAAAATGGCCCTGGGCGTACTCCTGGGTTGCCTTTGTGAAATCTGCATCTGGTTGTGCAAGAGAAGATCCAACGATTCCAAAAGCTAAGCAGAAAAAAATCGCAAGCGCTGAACTGCGCGTCATCCCGAACGAAGCGAAGCGAAGTCGAGGGACCCCTTGGAATTGGCCTTGGGTCTCGCCACGGGATTCCTCGACGGCGTTCGGAATAACGGTGAAAAAGTTCATTTTAAATTCTGAATCAACTCCAGTACTTCGCGCTGACTTTCTGGCGAGACTCTTCCGGGACCGTTATGGGCTCCGCTGTATTGCCATTCGTCGCTTTGCTCGAATAACCGGCGAAGTCGATCGCGTGAATCGCTATTAAGCTTGAAAGTTTCTGCCGCAGTTTCCACATCGACCATGTTCGGATCGATGCGGCGATTGCCCGACGCCAGAGCGGCTTTTACGCGAACAACTCTGGATGCTTCGGCATAATACTCCCGGGGGGACACGTCGTTGCGATGCAACTTGTGTATTAGATCGGTCGCTTCGTGTTGCAACGCAGCGATGCGTTGAGCCTCGCGATTGTCCATCCTCGCCCGGCGAAGTTTCCAACCAGTAAATCCAATTAATGCCAGCAATGGAATCAACTGCGCCATCCAGAAAAGCCGCTGCATGTAAACAGGCGCAAACGATTCCGCTCTCTGGGGTCGCTCCGTGAGTTGATACAGAATATCCTGAGGCTTCGCCGCGGCCGCCGCTGGTGCGGCTGATCGGTTGGTGGTCGGGGGCGCTGGCGATGCAGCCTGCGCGGTCGCAACGCTTGGCGCAGCACCTCCCTGCACACTGATTGAGATCGGTTCGCTGCGCAGAGTCACGTATTGTGCTTTGACTGGGTCAAAATACGAGAACGCGAGCAATGGGAGCGTCTGCTTTTTTTCGTTAGGCGAAAGCACCGTCTCGAAAGTCTTCGTGCCACTAATGCCCACTTCGTCGTCCTGCTTGAACTTGGAGGACGGCGGATACTTGTGCCAACCATGCTCGTCTTCAATGAGCGGCGCATTGACGCGGTCAAAATTGCCGCGTCCAGAAATCGTAGTCGTGACGGTAATGGGATCACCTGCCTGCACGGTCTTAGGTTTTGCATCGGTCGTCATCGTGAAATTTCCAATTGCGCCTGAAAAGCTGGGCGGCGCATTTGGCGGCAACGGCTTTACTTCAAGCGCTACCGGTTCGCTCTTGATCTCCACCTCGCGGCGTTCGCCAAGTTGAGCAAAAGGATTGGAGAAGAACGGATCGGAGAACGGGTCGTCTTGATCGAACAAATCGAACGGCGAACGCGGGCGCGAGCGTGGCGCGCTCTGTCTGCGAGGAACCACAACTTGTGCTTTCGCTTTGACCGGCCCGATTTCAAATTTACCCGCGCGTGCCGCAGCAATGGCAGTCTTGAACGTCACGACCTCATAAAGTCTGCCGCCGATCGTTTCAGTATTCTCCCCGGACTGCTGCAACTTCTGCGCTGTAAACCCCTGTCCAGTGATCTCAGGCGGCTCGGTGAGTCGCGGGCGAACGCGCGGATCAAATCCCATTCGAATCTGAACAGGAACGATCTCGCCCACGTACGCCGTCTTGCTTGGCACGATCAACTCGGCGAAGACGAGGTTATTTGCGCTGGTCGCCTGTGTGTCGCGAGCAGAACGACCGGCAGATGAACGGCCGGACGAATCCGCGACGTTTAATGTCAGCGTCGGTGTGCGCAGCGAATTGTTTTCGACGCGAATGGTTTGAGACGGGATGGTGAATCTTCCCGCTCTCAGTGGCATCACAGTATAATCGTACACAACACTGGATGTTAATTTGAAATTGTTCATCTCAATGCGTTGTGATGTTCCGGTTCGCCGAATCTCGAGACCGTCCACCATGATTTCCTCGGGCGCCTCCGCGCCACGTGCTCCGGTGACTCGAATTTCCAAGTGCACTGTTTCGCCCAGCGCAGCTTCTGAGCTATTCAAAACCGCTGTCACACTCGGCGAATCGGCATATGCAAACTGCGCGCTCGCGGTAATACCCAGGACAGCAAGTAACCTCCGACAGTGCATGCGCATTTCTATCAACCATCAATAATCAACCATCAACTCTCCGCGCCGTTACCAGTCCTTATAGACATGGCGCGTTGCTCTGCGTTCATCAAGTTGAACCCGCGCCTCCTCATCCTTCATGGATTCCAGAAGCGCTTCGGCCTGCCGTTCGCTCATCTGACCCTCCTTTTCCGGTTCAGCTTCGGCGACCTGCGCGTTCTTATCGGGCGGCTTCTGTGATTTATCTTCGCCGTCAGCTCCTTTCACTTCCCCAGCAAACTTCTTGGATTCCCCGGGAGTCGGGGAAGGCGTCTCATTTTCTCCTTCACCCTCTCCCGGTGATGGCGAGGGCGTTTCATTTTGTCCTTCGCCTGGGCTCGGCGATTCTTCACCTCGCCGTTCGCCTGGCGATGGTGAAGGCTGTTGGCCTTGTTGCTTCTCGGCTCCCGGCGAAGGAGAAGGGGTCTCTCCAGGCTGTTGCTGCTGCTTCTGTTGCGGCTCGTTCTTCGCCTGAGTTTGATCCTTTTTTTCCTGTTGCTGATCCTTCTGGTCCTTGCCTTGTGATTGCTGCTGGTCTTTCTGCTGCTTCTGCTGCTCGCCCTGACCTTGTTGTTGCTGCTGCTGCTGTTGTTGTTGCTGGTTCTGCTGTTGTTGCTGTTCCTTCTGCTGGTCTTGTTGTCGCTGATCTTGCTTTTGATCCTGCTTATTTTGTTTATCCTGTTTGTCCTGTTGCTGCGGTGACGGGGAAGGGGAGGGCTGCTGTTGCTGCTTTTTGTTCTTCAGCTCTTCAATTTTTCTTTTTACGTAGTCGTAGTTGTCCTTCGCTTCCTTGTTTTGCGGATTGAGTTTGAGGGTTTGCTCATAGTGCTCGAGAGCGTTTGTCCAGTCACTGAGCTTTTTGTCGTCGCTCTTTTGCGTCTCGCCTCGCTGATAAAGCGTGTTTCCGAGGTTGTAATGTCCTTTGCTTTGCAAGCCGGTATCCCGGGAGAGCAGTGCCTGGCTAAATGATTCCATCGCCTTGCTGTAATCTTTCAGTTTGTAGGCAGCTGCACCTGAATCGAACTGGAGCTTGTCCTCGGCGCGCGATTGCGGATGCGTCTTTAACGTCTGTTGAAACTGACTGTAGGCGTCCTCGAATTTTCCGCTGCGGTACGCGTCAAGTCCTGGCGCGGTAGCAAACGCAGGCGAAGAAAGGAACATCAGGAGAACTGCGGCTGCAGCAGTCGCCCGGGCAGACGCGCCGGCTAAGTCACGCACAGCCTTGCCTGCAGGTGCGGCGGTATAAGCTTTCTGACGCGCTCGTTTTCGTTCGGGAATCAGGATTGACAATGCGAGAGCGATTAACGCCGCGCCGAGCGGCCACTCGTAGCGTTCAATCGGCCGACGCGACAAGCGCACATCCATTTCGGCAGCCTGCATCTTTGCCAAGCCTTCATTTTGAATTTGCTGCATCGTGCGAGGTCCGTTTTCCAAGTGAAGATAAAAACCGCCAGTAGCCTGAGCAATTTCGCGCAAACGTTTATCGTCGAGCTTCGATTTAACGACCTGGCCGGATGAATCTTTGACGAAGCTGGTTTGACCATCGTCGCCCGTCACCGGAATCAGCGAACCCTGTGGCGTTCCTACGCCCACGGTGAAGATGCGCACGCCGGCGTCAGCCGCTTCTTTCGCGGTTTTCAAGGCATCACCGCTCAATTCTTCGCCATCAGTAAAGATGACCAGAGCGCGATTTCCCATGGCGCTTTTGCCGAAGCTCTGCGTAGCAAGAGTGATAGCGCTCGAGATGTTGGTGCCGCCCTCGGGAATCGTCTTGGTATCCAGATCGCTCAAGGCTTCAACCACGGCGTCGTAATCAATCGTAAGAGGCGCTTGTAAAAACGCGCGGCCGGCAAACGCAATCAGACCAACACGATCGCCTTGCAACTGGGTGATTAAATCCTGGATCGCGAGCTTGACGCGATCGAGGCGATTTGGTTGGACGTCATTGGAAAGCATGCTGCGCGATGTATCCACGGCAATCAGCAAATCGAGGCCTTTGCGTTTTACATCTTCAAACGTGTAGCCCCATCGCGGCTGGGCCAGGCTGACAATGGCCAAAACAAGACCGAGCAGCTGCAACGCAAATCTTAATATCCGGCGGGGGCGATTCACCGTTCCAGCGAGCTGCGGCAACAGTCGCGCCGAAACGAATTCCTGCAATCGTTTGAGCCCGCGCTGTTCTGAGCGAATAAACAACACGATTAGTAGCGGGATCAGAAGCAATCCCCAAAGCCATTGTGGTGCGCCGAAGGTCATAAAGTTTCTGTCATCCCGAGCGGAGTCGAGGGATCCCGCGTTGTTACCCTCTGGTTTCGCCGCGGGATTCCTCGACTTCGCTTCGCTTCGCTCGGAATGACGGTTGGTGCATTCACGGCAATTTTTTCCAGATAGTTTGCGACAACAGAATCTGGGCCAGCAACAGCCCGCAGCCGCTCATCAGACATAACGGAAACAAGTCGCGGTATTGTTGATATTTTTTCACGCTAACCGTCGATTTCTCCAGTTTGTCTATGTCGTTATAAATTTGCTCGAGCGATTGGGTATCTGTCGCCCGGAAAAATCTGCCATCTGCGATTTTGGCCACCTCTCTTAGACCGGCCTCGTTGAATTGCACCCGCTGGTTTTCGTAGAGAATATTGCCTAATGCGTCGGTTAACGGCCCTCGGGCAGTGAATATGGGCGCTGGGGCGACTCCATTAATTCCTGCGCCGATCGCGTAAAGATGAATCTTCAACGCTTTTACGGCTTCGGCGGCGGTGTTTGGTGGAATTTTACCAGCATTATTTTCTCCGTCGGTTAAGAGAACAAGCACGCGACTTTTCGAACGCTTGTCATTGAGGCGGTTGGATGCAGCTGCCATGGCCGATCCGATGGCAGTGCCGTCTTCGACGAGTCCGATCCGCACGCGATCCAGGTTTTGCAAGAGCCAGTCATGATCCAGCGTCATGGGACTTACCACATAGGGACGACCCGCGAATGCGATGATCCCGATTCGATCGTTTGGTCGGCCCTCGATAAATTTACGCGTGACTTCCCGAATAGCATCGACACGTGTCGCTTCCTGTCCGCCGATTGTAAAATCCTTGGTCAGCATCGAGCCGGAGACATCCAGCGCCAGAATTATGTCAATCCCGCTGGCCTCGATCTGGGTAAGACTTTTGCCGAGCTGCGGACGCGCCAGCGCAATCACAAAGACCGCAATCGAAGCCAGCAATAGCGACCGCAGAATTTTGCCTGCACGCGCAGCGCTTTGTTTTCCGATTGCGCGAAGGCTTGCTGTGGATGAAAAAGTGAGCGCAGCGGCTGGGCCGCGTTTTCCACGCAAATACGCGAGCAACGGAACTGCCAGGAGCAACAGCAGCAGCCAGGGATGCGCGAAGGTCAGCGCACTGTTTCCTGCGAACGAATCAAAGAGGTTTGTCATGTCGAGCGAAGTCGAGACATCTCTCGATTGTTGGCATATATGACGCGAAGCAGATAATAATTAGAGATTCCTCCACTTCGGTCGGAATGACAAAGAGTGGCCACAACGGTCAGCTCGGTGTTTGCGTTGAACGAATCAAGCAGCCGCAAGTTGACCTCCCTTCACAAAACGGATCGCTTCCTCAAGTAACAGTTCGCTGTCTGAAGTCGTTGCTTCGTATCGTGCGAACTTAATCAAGTCGCAGCGGTTCAAGAAATCTTCGAGCAGCGACTTTTCGTCTTCGGAGAACGGCGAGGAACCTCTGAGCCCATTCAGAAACTCGACAGAGGTTTGCCGCGTAACGGGTAACCCAAACTGTTCCGTCACGTAGCGCCGGAGAATGTCGGACACGCGAATGCTGAAGCGATATGGATTGATGGCCGTGATCTGCGCCCGTATTTGCTCGAGCATTGCCAGTGCGCGGTCACGCGGCGGTTGCGGTGGCGTTGGGCGCCGAAAAGACTTCGCCACAAACCACACGATCAGACCGATCGCCGTGAGTAAGACGAATACTCCGAGAAAAATCACCCACGGCGAGATCAGGGAATAGTCAACCGGCGGCGCAATATCGTGAAACTCTTCGGCCAACAACCATGGAGTAATGGAGTAGCGGAGTAATGGAGTGTTCAGCGGGGAATTCATCTCGTTACTCCACTTCCTCGCTGCATTATCGAACACCAATCCGGCGCTCGCGTTGTTTGAAAAAGGAGCGCAGCTGCGGCAGATAGTCTTTACCGGTTTGCAGAGCGATCGCGTCGATATTGTTCCGGCGCAGCACGCGCGCAAGTTCCTGCTCGCGTTCACCCACAAGCCCGCTAAAACGCGCTCGTGTTGCGCGATCAGCCGTGTTGATTTCAATTTGATCGCCAGTCTCGGCATCTTCCAAGGTGATGATGCCGATGTTCGGCAGGACTCTTTCCCGTTCATCGTGGATATGTATGGCCACGAAGTCGTGGCGTCGCCCACTCACCGCCAACGCTCGCGAAAAATCGGGCGCCTGAAAATCCGAAATGAAGAACACAACAGCGCGTCGTGTGACAATTTTATTCAGATAGTCGAGGGCCAGCGCAGGCTCTGTGCCGCGTCCTTTTGGTTCGAAAAACAAAATCTCTCGAATAAGCCGCAATGTATGGGAGCGGCCTTTCTTTGGGGGGATAAAAAGTTCGACGCGATCGGTGAAGAGGATGAGCCCGACCTTGTCATTGTTCCTAATTGCGCTGAAAGCGAGCAGGCACGCGACCTCCGCTGCTAGTTCGCGTTTGGATTGCGTTGTACTTCCGAAATTTCCCGACGCGCTGACGTCCACGACCAGCATTACTGTTAGCTCGCGTTCTTCGGTAAATTTTTTTACAAACGCGCTGCCCATCCGCGCGGTGACATTCCAGTCAATCGAGCGGATTTCATCGCCTGGCTGATACTCCCGCACATCTTCAAAATTCATTCCCCGGCCCTTGAAGACGCTGTGGTAATCACCGGCGAACGCGGTTTCGACGAGGCCGCGGGTTTTGATTTCGAGCGCCCGAATTTTTTTAAGAATTTCCGCTGGGGTTCTTGCGTGCTCGTCATCCCGAGCGGAGCGAAGCGGAGTCGGGGGATCCCGTTGCATTACCGTGAAGCTCTGACTGGCCGCAAGGCGTACATCTGTGAAAACAGATCGTTCCATTCCGGATTCCTTCGGGCGATAAGCGCTTCCTTTTTTGCGCGACTCCATCGTTTTAGTTGTTTTTCCCTTGTTATCGCGCTCCTCGGATCTCGATAAGCCTCAAAGTAAATCAATTTGTGAGCGTTGTACTGCCGAGCAAATACGCTTCCCAACCCCAACGAGTGTTCACTAGCGCGTCGCTCGAGACTATTCGGAACACCAATGTATAAAACAGTGTGACGATCTGCGTTAGCTAAGATGTAAACGAAGTAATTTTGATATCGCATCAATACATCTCGGGTTGCGCTGCGGGATTCCTCGACTTCGCTCGGAATGACGGGAAAATCACGGCACCGGCAATCCAGCAAAAATCCGCTCAACAATCGTCTCGCTGGTGACTGCTTCCGCCTCGGCTTCGTAGCTTACGATGATGCGATGCCGCAGCACGTCAGGCCCGATGCTCTTTACATCTTGCGGCGTGACGTAGCCGCGGCCGTTCAGAAACGCGTGTGCCCGAGCGCCCAGCGCAAGATAAATAGTCGCACGTGGCGAAGCTCCGTAACGAATGAGCCCTTCGAGTCGCAAATTGTAGGCTGCAGGCTCGCGCGTCGCCCAGACGACGTCCACGATGTAGTCCTTCACGCGATCATCGATGTAAATACTATTGACCACGTCGCGTGCCGCGATGATTTGCTTCGGATCGACTACCGGATCAACTCGCAAATCGGGTGCTGAAGTCGCCATTAGGTCGAGAATGTTTCGTTCCTCGGACTTTTGTGGATAGCCAATATTTAACTTGAACATGAAACGGTCGAGCTGCGCTTCGGGAAGTTGATAAGTCCCTTCCTGTTCAATGGGATTTTGCGTCGCCAAAACAAGAAATGGATCGGAAAGGGGATAGGTTTGCTCGCCGATTGTCACCTGCCGCTCCTGCATCGCCTCAAGCAGCGCGCTTTGAACCTTCGCCGGTGCGCGATTTATTTCGTCGGCCAGGATCAGATTTGAAAAGATCGGGCCCAGTTTTGTCGTAAACTCTCCCGTCCGCGGATTGTAAATGAGGGTGCCGACTAGATCCGCAGGCAAAAGGTCTGGCGTAAATTGCAATCTTTGGAAACCGGTCTGGATGCAGGCGGCCATTGTTTTCACTGTTAGCGTTTTCGCCAGCCCGGGGACGCCTTCGAGCAGGAGATGACCATTCGCGAGCAGTCCCAGTAAGAGGCGATCCACCAAATATTTCTGGCCAATGACAACATGGCCGACCTGTTGGCGGAGCCCCGGGATCCATTGGCCTAGCTCACGAACTTCCTGTGTAATTTCCTGCGTAGATTTCATACGGTCTCGTGAGACACGCACGTCAGGGAGAACGTTCGATCAAACGTGCCACAACCTGCTGACTTTCTGCTCATTTCGGCTGCAAATCCAATGCTTCCTCCGCCGTCATCACGCATGAGCGCGGCGCCAGAATGATGCTAAACATTAGGCCACAATGTTCGTTCTCAAGCCGTGGCATCAAGCAATTTGGATCACCGCGTTTGCTGGCGTGGCGGTGTCGGCGCTGACTTGGTTTGCATGGAATGATCCGGGAATCAATTTTTTACCGCGCGATACGCGGGCAGAGTGGATAGTTTTTCCGGCAGCGATCGACGCGCGCGCGCATTGGTTTACCAGCCTCGATGCAACGTTCCGGCATGAGTTCGTATTGACGGACCAACCGCAGTCGGCACCCCTAAGCATTCGCGCGATGCGCCGCGCAGAAATAAAAATCAACGGCACGCCGATCCAGTTTCAACCGAATCGCAATTGGAAAAAGGTTGTGCGCGTTGATGTGGCACAACAGCTGCACGCCGGCACGAACGTGATAGAGGCGCGCGTGTTCAATCACAATGGGCCACCGGCGCTATGGCTCACTTTGGCTGCTAACCAATCGAGCTTGCATAGTGGTGAAGGTTGGGAAGTATCGTTTGCTGGTTCCTCCTGGCGCCATGCGGCATTGGCTACGGCGGCGAAGACTCCCGGGCCCGGCAATACCATTGCGGGTGGGCAGCGCGCACTCGATGCGATGAAAAAAAGTTGGCCATTATGGATCGTGCTAGTCGCAATTGGGTTGGTGGCCGCCTTTCTCTGGCACGTCAGCGTCAACTCGCCCACAGCACCGCGGCTCGAGCAAATGCTCCTGCTGGTGTCTGCCGGCTTGTGGTTGCTGTTATTCTGGAACAACGCCCGCCTGTTACCATTTCACGCCGGTTTCGATTCGGCAGAGCATCTCAAATACATCACTCATATCCAGGAAAAGCGCCGGTTGCCCTGGCCGACCGAAGGCTGGGAGATGTATCAGCCGCCACTGTATTACTTAATAGCCGCCGGAATACTTTCAGTGTGCAAACTCTCCATCAACGATCAGGCGTCGATCTTCGTTCTGCGGTCGCTTGGGGCATTAGCGGGTATCGCTCAGTTCGTCTTTGTCTTCCTGAGTTTGCGCCTCCTCGTTCCGTTGCGAGCTGCACTCGTCGGCCTTTTGCTCGCCGCGTTCCTACCCATGCATTTGTACATGGCGCATTATGTGACAAACGAGATTCTCGCTGCGGCTCTGTCCACCGTGACGCTATATCTATGTTTACGTCTGCTGAAGAGCGAGACACTACACGCGTCACAATTTGCCTGGCTTGGATTGGCGATCGGCGCGGCAATGTTCACAAAGGCCACCGCAATTTTGCTGCTCCCGATCGTAATCGCTGCAGTCGCAGGTAAACTCGCTTACGCGCGAACGCCAATGGCAACTTCGTTGCGCAATCTCGGGCTGCTACTGGCGATTTGTTTTGCTGTGTGCGGCTGGCATTACGTGCGTATCTGGCTGAGGTACGGGACACCGTTGCTCGGCAACTGGGATGTAATTAGCGGCTTCACATGGTGGCAGGACCCCGGTTATCACACCACAGCTGATTACCTCCGTTTCGGCCGCTCGTTGGTGACTCCGTTGTTCAGCGGTTTCGCCGGATTTGCCGACGGAATCTATTCTACGCTGTGGGGAGACGGGTTGTGCGCTGGTGTGTCGAGCTTGACCTTTGCCTGGAATCAACAGCTGATGGTGGCCGGCTATTTATGGGCGCTGATACCTGCCACACTGATTTTCATCGGCGCGGTCGTCGCGATCGTTCAATTCATTCGAAAACCTTCGAGCGAATTATTCGTATTGCTCGGTTTCTCCGCCGCGATTGTTCTCGGCCTGGTTTTTATGACCCTGAAAGTTCCCTCCTACGCACAAGCGAAAGCGTTCTATGGGTTGTCAGCGCTCACGCCGCTTTGTTTCTTTGGCGTGCTCGGTTGGGAAACGCTCACCCATGGACGCGCGCACTTGAAGTTTGCTCTTGGTGCGCTCGTCTTGGTTTGGACGATCAACAATTTCGCCACGTTTTGGATTGTTCCTTCCGTGGCGCAACACCTGTATGCCGCAAGAGCTTTGGCAACTCAGGGTCAGATAGAGCGGGCTGTAGTCGAAGCAGCCAAGGCCGTGAACGTCGATCCATCCGATGCCATCGCTCGAGGGTCTTATGCGTTAGGCTTGACCGAGTCGGGGCGTGACGACGAGGCCATTAAGCAAGCCGAGCGCGCGGTTGAATTGGCCCCGGATGATTCCGCCGCCCACTTGGACCTTGCCGTTTCGATAAAACGAACTAATCCAGACCGCGCCAACGCGGAAGCTCGCCGCGCAATTGAGCTCGGGTCGGAAAATTTTTCGGCCTACCAATTCCTGATGAATTGCCTTTTAGAATCGCACGGCTACACCGAAGCGGCGGATCTCGGGCGCGAATGGCTAACTGTGTCTCCTTATGATGTGGCTGCGCATTCCGCTCTAGGTACGGCCCTGGCGGAGCGGGGCGATCTGGTGCCAGCAGCGCGCCACCTCGCCTATGTGATGATGTTGCGGCCGGAAACGGAAGAAGCGCATGCGCAACTGCGTCAAATTCTGCTCTCCTTGGCCAAGGAGCCGGATGGATTGCAGCGATTGCGCGAGATCGCTGCAAATGCCCCGGACTCACCACGAATGCTGGACGAGCTCGCGTGGTTGCTTGCAACTTACCCTGATTCAAAATCACGCGACGGGACTGAGGCGGTTCGCCTGGCCGAGCGCGCTTGCGCTCTCACCGAGCGCCGGATTCCAGCTCTTCTCGATACGCTGGCTGCGGCTTATGCGGAGGCGGGAGATTTCTCACGCGGAATCAGTACAGGTGACGAAGCGCTTAACCGCGCGCGATCTTCCGGGGATAATGACGCTGTCAAACTCAGCGAAAATATTCTTGGAGCACTACGTCAGGGGCTTCCCTTGCGCCAAGCGCCCGAGTAACTATTCATTTTGCTCGTAAACGTGACATTGGCCTTACGCTGCTCGCGCGAGGACGCAGTGTCAGAATAATTGGCAATCCTGGAAAAGACTGCGCGTCACGAATGCGAGATTCCAGGTAGCGCCTGTAGGTTTGGCTCAACAGACGTGGATCGTTCACGAAAAGGACGAACTCCGGAGGCTGCACCTGTTGATCTTCTTTCCCTTTCGATTGGGCAGCATAAAAAAATTTAAGGCGCCGTGCTCTTATAGTCGGCGCCGGATTCGCTTCAAATGCCTGCCGCAGTAACCGGTTTAGAACTCCGGTGCCGACACGTTGTCGCGCTGCACGTTGGATTTTTTCGATCAACGCAAACAATTTACTGACGTGTTCTCCAGTTAACGATGACGTAATCAATACCGGGGCATAATCCAAAAAGAAAATTCGCTCGCGCGCGGCCTCCACCAGTTTGCCGATGGCCTCCTTTTGATTGCGCTGTGGTTTAACCAGATCCCACTTGTTCAAAATGACGATGGCCGGTTTCTGCGCTGCTTGAATCAAACCGGCTATTCGTTTGTCCTGCGCGGTTACGCCCGCTGTGAGATCGACAATGAGGATGCAAAGATCGGCGCGGCGGATGCTCCGTTCCGCTCGCATGACACTGAAGATCTCGGCTGAGGTTGATTGTTTGCCGCGCCGGCGGATTCCCGCCGTATCAATGAATAGAAATTGCTGACCATCTCGTTTGTACGAAATGTCGATGGCATCACGGGTTGTGCCGGGCAGCTCACTTACGATGGCCCGTTCGCTACGCACAATTGAATTAATCAGCGAGGATTTTCCCACGTTTGGGCGGCCAACAATCGCAACGGCCAGCGGATTCTGGATAGAAGAAACCGGATGCTCTATTTGAGTGATTGCCGGCAGACGCCGATCTACTTCGTGGAGTAAGTCTGAAATGCCGCGATCATGTTCTGCACTAATTGAGAGACTTGGTTCGAAGCCTAGCGAATCAAACTCTGCCGCCAGCGGCTCGTGTTTTTGATTATCGATTTTGTTAATGACTAGGAAGACTGGCTTGCGCGATTTGCGCAGGATGCGCGCAAGCTCTTCATCAATCGGCGATAAACCTTCTTTTGCGTCGACAATGAAAAGCAGCATGTCGCTATCACGAATTGCTTGTTCGACTGCGCGCCGAACCTGCGCCGTCAATTCGGATTCGCCCGCAATCCCACCGGTGTCCCACAGCTCGAACGGCCGGATGCCACGCGTGCACATCGCCGAGATACGGTCGCGGGTTATCCCGGGTTGATCATGCACAATGGCAATCTTTCGTCCGATCAGGCGATTAAATAGCGCCGATTTACCGACATTCGGCCGGCCGACGATCGCAACGGCGGGAAGATTGTACGCCGCGATGTTCATCGTGCAGGAATGCTGGGCTCACTGTTTCGTTGCGTGCGCGTGGCCTTCGGCTTGTAGCTGTCGCACTCCATCTGTGACGTAAACGATTCCTGAAATGAATGTGAACAGCCCTGCCACGACAACTACGAAGAGCAGGGGAAGAATTTGAAGCTGCAACATCACCCATCCAATGGCGATCATCTGCAAAACAGTGGCCACCTTTCCAGTCCAATTCGGTTTCACGTGCACTTTGCCATTTAGCAAATACAAGATCATTGCGCCCACTAGAATCACGGCGTCACGCGAGATGACGAGCACGGGAAACCATGCCGGAAATCTTCCGTAATTAGGGTCGATTTCACTCCAATTGCTGATGCTCAGTGTGATAATACCGCTCAAAAGCAGGCCCTTATCGGCCAGCGGATCAAGAATGACCCCCAATGAACTCCGCTGATGGTAGTGGCGCGCGACGTAGCCATCCAGCCCGTCACTGACAGCGGCAACCAGGAAAATAGCAATGGCAGTAAAACGCATCCATTCCATCGGTTCGCCGCGTTTGATACTCTCGCCATAATAGATCGCCATAGTGACAAAAGCCGGGATCATCAGGATCCGGACGAGAGTGATCTTGTTGGCAGTGGTCATCACAGAAATTTAACGCAAGCGTCTCGCCTGCGATCAAACAAATTCGCAGACTCGAAGCGCCGCAAACTGGCAAAAGCTAGGTCGCGATCGCGCCGGCCTTTGTCACCGGGATTTTAAATCCTTCGATCTCTTTTTTAATTTCGTTCGCGAAGCTCGCTGCGCGGGCGCCGTTTACGACGCGATGATCGAAAGTAAGCGAAAGTGTGATGACTTCCGCGCTTTCATTTTTCTTTCCATTTGGAATCAATTCCCGATGAGCAGTACCGACAAAAAGCGTTCCGACTGAGGGCGGCACAACGATGGGTGCGCCAGCCTTTACCCCGAATGCGCCCAGACTGGTAATGACAACGGGGGCGTTCATCGCATCAACCCGGCCGCCGCGCGTAGCGTCGACTGTTTCGTTATAACTCTTCACAAATTCCGGCCACGTCTTCTTGTTCGCATCAACAATCACCGCCGTGGCGAGGCGATCGCCTTCCAGCGCTACAGCAACACCCAGATCGAAATCTTCGTTCTCAACGATACGCTCGTCTTCCAAAATGAGACGGCGGAAATGCGGATGTTTTTCCATGGCTCGCACTACCGCCCACGCGATCATCACCGAAGGAGACGGCGCATCTTTCCCATTTTTTCTTTTCGCTACGTCACGCGACTTGCGAATTGCGTCCCATCGCGCATCGATCTGCAAGTTGGCAGGGATCACATGAACAAGCTTGCGCGTGATCGTCGGCGACAGCGCCGGTTCGATAACTGTAGCCGGAGGCGACGACCCCGGCCGCGTGACCTCGCGTTGAGATACCGAGGTGCCGCGGTCAGCGCCCGCGGCTACAGCAGGCTCTGCCGCCGATTCTTTTGCTGCCTCTTGAAACTCGTCGGCGAAAGATGGCTCGGCAGTTACTATCGTGCCAAGCTCCTGACCGATCTCGACGGTGTCGCCCACCTTTGTTTTCCATTCACCCATCACGCCGGAAAAGGACGACTGTATAGGATAAACGGCCTTATCGGTCTCCACTTCGCACAGCTCATCATCATGCGAGATGCTGTCGCCAGGATTTTTCAAAAGCGAAACCACTTTCGCGTTGCGAATACCTTCACCCATGATCGGGACGGTGATGCTTTGTATCCGCTGTTTGCTGGCTTTCGCTGTAGCCGGAGATGGCAGTGCGCCTCGCACCGCTGACGCCGGGCCAACCATTTCTGGTTCCGGAGTAATGTGGCCGGGGTCAACGCCCGCGGCTACAGCAACGCGTTCGTGTTTGGTTTGAACCGAGCGCTCAATTGCTGAGACGATCCGTTCCACGTCCGGCAACGCCGCGTATTCATAAATTGGGTTATATCCGATCACGACGTTTGCCTTACTCACCAGAATCGGCGAGCTGATCATCTCGTTCCAAAGCTCGGGTCTGCTGGCGATGTGAGAAATCAACATCTGGCCGACACTACAATTTTCAGTGTCCTCTTGAACGACGACCAGCCGGCCAGTCTTGCGCACGGATTTCTCGATCGTGGCTTTGTCCCACGGAACGATGGAACGCAGATCGATCAGTTCGACGCTGATTTTGTCGCCGATTTTGTCCAAGGCTTCCAGTGACTTCTCGACCGTATTACCCCATGCAACGAGGGTGACCTTAGAGCCATCACGCACCTTGTGCGCCTCGCCCAACGGAACGGCGCGGATTGGCTCCGTGTATTCGTGTTCAGCCCAAAGGAGATGTTTCGGTATCAGGAACATCACCGGATCTTCGCCATGCATCGCAGTCCAGAGCAGCCCGGCGGCATCAGCTGGCGTGCTTGGAATCACAACATTCAGACCGGGATAATGTGCGAGCGCCGACTCGTTTGCCTGGCTGTGCCACAAGCTTCCGCCGGGCAGATAAGCCCCATAGGGCGCATAAATCACAGCGGGGCATTTCCAATTGCCGAACGATCGCCAACGCAAGGTCGAGATGTTTGTGACCAGCTGGTTGAACCCGGGATAAATGAAATCAATAAATTGAAGCTCGAAGACCGGGCGTTTGCCGTACGCAGCCAGACCGCAGGCAATACCAAGAATCGTCGATTCAGCCAGAGGCGAATTGAATACTTGTTTCGGAAACTCAGTTGAAAGCTTTTGCGTGAGACGAAACACGCCGCCCTTCGGATCTTCGATGTCTTCACCAAACAGGATGCGTCGCGAATCGTCTTCCAGACCCACGCGCAGGGTCTTATTCACTGTATCGCCGATGCGATATTTCCCAGGCGGAAGAATTTCCTTGGCAACTTTTGGAGGCGATTTGCTAACGTTAGCAAGTAACTCGTTAGGCGACGGATCCTCGGCTTTTTCCGCCTCGGCGTACTCGCGGCGGATACGCTCTTTAACTTCATTGTCGAGCTTCG
>JBKPOB010000171.1:0-9128 GCA_046732875.1 Verrucomicrobiota bacterium
CGCTCACGCCTGCATTGCTCCAGCTCGATCCTATGTTCGATCCGCTTCGGAATGATCCCGCTTTTCAAAAACTCTGCGCGCAAGAGGAGCCGTGAACGTTACAGTCTGCAGCCACTTAGTGCGTCCTGCTGCCCTGTAACCTTGCAGTCGTGATTCAGTGCGTTCGCGCAGGCGGGGCTAAGTGAAAACTACTATGTCGCTCGGGGAGGAGTTTTCTGGTCCTCACCGCGTCGCATCATTTGTCCGCCGGTTTTGGCGCGAGCGAGGCGACAATTTTTTCGAAGCGCGGATCGCTGCGGAGCGGATCCCAATAGGGATGCAAGCGCAACCATCCATAATTCAATTCGCTAGGAATTCGCGTATCGACGGCGAGCCGCTCGAGCGCGAGATCTTTCTCGCTCGTCCAGGCATAAATGACAGCCAGGTATTCGCTCAACAGCGCGCCGGTAATAGAATCCTTGGTGACAGGAAGTAATTCCACAGCGCGTCGACCCTCGCGAATAGCACGCTCTTTGTTTCCAAGCGCCGCGTCGATCATGCCGAGAACAGACAACCCCTCGGCGTAAGCCGGTTGTTCAATTACAATCCGCTCAACTTCGGAGTGAGCGCGTGCGAATGCCGCTCGTGCTGCACCGTTGTCGCCAAGCGCGCGCGTGATCACGCCTTCGTACCAAGCACGAGGGAAAGTAATACTTTCACTGCGCAAGCCTTCAGCCGGCAACATCGTTGTAGCGCGCTCGACGGCGGCCTTGTCGCGCTCACACAAAGCGAGGTAAATCCATCGATCAGCAATCTGCGGTGCGGCATTCGGATCTTCGGCGACAATCATTTGAATGACCGAACGCAATGGCTGCGTATCCGCGTGTGATTTAAGATCCAGCATGGCTCGTTGAACACGAGTGTTAGCATCTTTCGGCGCTATGCTCAGGACGCGATCCAGAAGAGTGGCCACCTTGGAGAAGCGGCGCTGGTAATCGTAGTTAAAGGAGGTCTGCTGCAGAATGAAAAGATTTCGCGGATCCAACTCCAGCGCGTGCTCCAGTTCCTTTATCGATTCCTCCCAGCGGCCCTGGCGTCGATCGATGAAGCCGGCGATAACAAGGACGAGCGGTTCGTTCGGTAGCAGGCGACGGGCGAGGGCGAGCTGCTTTCGAGCGCCATCATAGTCGCGATATCCCCAGTAGAGATGTTGCGCAAGAGCGAGGTGCGCCTCCCCCGCATTCGGACCAAGTTGCAGCGCAGCTCGGACGGCCGCATCAGCTAGGACGAGGCGGCCCGGTGTGTGATCGAGTCCTAGGAAGTAAATGAGGTCGTGGGCGCGAGCCAGCTCGTAATACGCACGCAAAAATGTCTTGTCGCGAGCAACAGCATCATCCAGCAGGCGCACTGCCTCGGACAAGTCTTTTTCTCCTCGTGTACCGAAGCTAATCGCGTCGCTAAGACTTTTAGCGCGGACGTAAAGATCATAAGCGACCAGATCACTGGTCGGTTGTTTTTCGATGACTGCCTTTTCCTCGACCGAGAGCTTGGCCTTTAGTTGCGCCGCGATTCGTTCCGCGATCTCAGTTTGAATTCTAAAAACGTCGGCCAATTCGCGGTCGTAGTGTTCCCCCCACAGATGGGTGTCGGTTCGAGCATCGACCAGTTGCGCGCTGACCCGAATGCGGTCCCCGGCGCGCTGGACACTGCCTTCCACTACATGGGCAACGCCCAGTTCTTTGGCCACTTCGCGCAGGTTGCGCGGCGCGCCGCTCCTGTATTGCTTGACGCTCGTGCGGCTGATCACTTTCAGGTCCGCGATTTTGCCGAGATCAGTCAGAATCTCGTCCTGCACCCCGTCAGTGAAGAAAGCGTTCTCCTTCTCGCTGCTCAGGTTTTCAAAGGGCAGCACCGCAATGCTTTTCTGAGAAATTGACTCGCCAGTCTGTCTGTAAAACGGGCGTCGCCCAACGATCAGCATTGCGATAACCAGCAGCAGAGCGCCGATAATGATGAAGTCGAGGATCCGTCCCGTGGCCCGCTGAATCGACCTCGCCTGTGCTGGACGGAGATCTTCCGTCCGGACAATTCCTTCCGGGGTAAATTCGTAGACCCACGCGAGTAGCATGGCGATTGGAAATCCGACCGCGAGCGCAATGACAACAAAACGCACTGCGGAATTCGGAATTTCAAAAAACGGGAAGACCTGCGTCGTGAGTTGCGTGAGGAACCATGCGACGACTCCGTAAGCGACCGCCGCGCGGTAAACATTGCGCCGCTTCAGCTCGGTCAAGAAGTTCGTTGGATTCACTCTGCGCGCCTGTACGAAGCGCTCATCACGGCAGCACTTTACCTTGGTGCACTGGACATGAAAAGCGCGCAACGTTCAAGACAAACAGCGACCTTAAACTTCGAAAAAATTTTCTCAGCCTCTCGTATAATGAAGACGGGCTTCCGCGTGCTGGGGTATACCCACCAGGGGCGGGGGTCGTTGATTCACTGCAACCCTGATACCCTGTAGCCCCATAACCATGCTTCCGTTGATCCGTGCGTGAGCTTCGCAAAGTCGCCACCAGACAAATCGAGGGATGCCGCAAATCAGTCGGAGTCTCTTTCAGAGTCTCCGAAATCAAGTCTGAGCCAAAATGAGGCTGGACATGCAACCGCTGATTTTGATTTTCCTTCGGAAGCGGGACGAACTGGTCAACCCCCCATCGCCCAATTTGGCTTAGAGTCTCTTTCAGAGTCTCTAAATGGCGGCGAGGTTATCTCGTGCGCGCGCAGGCGCTGACCAAAGGTCAGGGTTTGATCAACTCTTATGCGTATTCACCTCAAATTGATCCGCTGCTGGGATACATTTCTACTGAAGCTTTTTCTGACTATCGGCACACGAATGTTTGGCTACGTGGCGGCATCGGCGCCAGGGGATGGAAACCAAGTCAAAGCTATCCATTTCGCCGTCAACGAACGGGAGATTGTGGCATTGGGCGGGGACAGAACTGCCTTTTCACCCGGGAAGTCGCTCCCGCAATTGCGGCGAGCTAATTTCGTATCGGCGCAAAAGAAACGAATGCGAGCGGCCGTGTGCCTGGCATTTTGTGCTTGTTTGCACGACAGAGAACCACAATGTTCATTCGTGAACGGAAAGCCGGGCGGGCGGGGTGGAGGTGAACCGCGTGAGTTTGCAACTACCCGCTGGAGCCTGATTCTCTCGGCGGCCAATGGAAGCGAAGGGCAAAAGGCGCGCGAGGCGCTCTCCGAGCTTTGCCGGACTTATTGGCGGCCCATTTTTTCTTTTGTCCGCGCGCGCGGCTATTCAATAGAGGACGCGAAGGATCTCACGCAGGATTTTTTTGCAGCAATACTTAAGGACAACTGGCTGCAGCACGCCGATCGTAATCGCGGCCGCTTCCGTTCGCTTTTGCTCAGGTCTCTGCAGAATTTTCTGATTAACGCCGCCGAGAAAACTCATGCTCGCAAACGCGGCGGTGACGCGGAATTCATTTCGTGGGACGATTGGATGGCAGAAGCGCCATCGCAATTATCTCTACCGGCGCAAGCGCTCAAGTCATTGCCGCCGGAGCGACTCTTCGACCTCGCTTGGGCAACGACCGTAGTCGAACACGCGCTTCAACGCCTGCGTGAAGAATGTGAGAGCAAGCGCAAGCTCTGGCTTTTCCAAGCACTAAGCTCCCATCTTACAGACGAGCGCAATGAATTGTCATATGCTAACCTATCTGCGGAACTGGGAATGGCGGAAACCGCCGTGAAAAAACAACTGCACAACATGCGTCAGCGTTACCGCAGTTTGCTGCGCGATGAAGTCTCGCAAACCGTCGAGGATCCTGCAGACGTGGATGATGAGATCCGTTATCTGTGCACGACCCTCGCAACAGGAGCCGATTAATTGCGATGACAGATTCAGATCCACGTTCTTATCCGCTCTCGAGCGCTACCAAAACCAAAGAGCACGCAAACTGTGAGAAATGCGGAGCAGCCACGCGACTCAACACCGGAGTTTGCGTGAGCTGTCTGCTGCGCCAGGGATTGGAAGCCGCCGGCAACGTATCGAAGGCGGCTTATGAAACCGTACTCGACGAGGTAGACGCGCGCGACAAGCCATGGCAGTTGGGAAATTACGAAATTCTCGAGCAAATCGGTTGCGGCGGCATGGGCGTGATCTATCGCGCCAGGCAACGACATTCCAGGCGTATCGTCGCGGTAAAGCGCGTCCTTGGTTATCGCGCTGATTCACACGGAGCGCTGCAGCGTTTCCGACGAGAAGCACAAGCGGTGGCCAGTCTGGATCACCCGAACATTCTTCCAATTTATGAAGTGAGCGAAAGCGAGGACGGCCTGCCGTTTTTCAGCATGAAACTCGCGGAGAAGGGAAGCTTGCACGAGAACGCGGCTTCTCTTCGCGACAAGCCACACAAATGTGTGCAACTGATGGCAAAGGTCGCGCGCGCGGTCGAATACGCTCACAGCCGCGGAGTGCTCCATCGCGATCTCAAACCGGGAAACATTCTGCTCAACGATCGAGGTGAGCCGCTGGTGAGCGATTTCGGTTTGGCGAAGCTGCTTGACGGGAACAACGATCTTACAAGATCGCTGACTATGTTCGGAACCGCAGGTTTTATTGCCCCGGAACAGGCCGGTGGTACAGCCGCCGACTTTACCCCCGCGGCGGATGTTTACAGTCTCGGCGCAGTTCTGTTCAACGTGCTTGCCGGACGTCCACCATTCCTGGGTTCCAATCCAGTTTCCGTAATTCGCCAAGCGTCTGAAACACCAGCGCCAAGACTGCGCTCGCTGGCACCATCGCTCGATCGAGATCTGGAGACGATTTGTGCGCGCTGTCTAGAACGTGATCCAAAAGCGCGCTACCAGTTCGCCGGAGATCTCGCAGCCGATCTGGAACGCTGGCTCGATGGCCGGCCAATCGTCGCCCGGCCCGTTTCACCCCCAGCGCGGATCTGGCGCTGGTCCCGTCGTAACCCCAAATTAGTTGGAGCAGCGGCCGCCGGTGTCCTTTTTGGCGCGGCTGCGGTTTGGTTATTTCACGGCGAACTCTTCTCCGCGTCGCGGTTTAATCCTCCAGAGAGGAGTATTGCGGTTCTACCAGTTACCGATTCTACCGAGAGGAAAGCGCCTCGCGCTCGGCTTCCTGCCGACGAACGAGCGGACAGCCGCGTGTACGATCGTCATCTACAGGGACTTCTCACGGATGTAACTGATCCGAGAGGAGCAAGCAGTATCGGCATTAGCATGGCTGTACAAAATCCATTTAATTCATCCCCAGTTCCGGATTACACATCTACGGGAGATTTGGACGCGCGCCGCCCTGACACTCGAGTGACCGCTTCGGCTCCGGCGACAGAATCTACTACCAGTGTGCGTGATCGCGCATCGAAGGTCGCCCCCCGAACGAACAAAGTTACAGGAGACGTCACCGCTGTGCCTCCAGGAACGGGATTGGCTACCAATCTGCGTGATCGCGCATCGGAAGCCAGTCCGCAAACGAACAAAATTACAGCCGACGGGCCAGCGTCCATTCAGGGGTTTGTCAAAGCTGCAAAAGGCGAACCGATTGAAGGCGCAGACATTAGAATCGAGGCGCGAGACGGCAAACACGTGTTCAGCACAGTTAAGACTGATCCAAAGGGCCGCTATATTTCACAGGGACTGCAACCGGGCGTTTACCGGGTAACATTGCTTGTAAATGGCGCGGTCAAAGCGTCGATCATGAACACGCAGACTAAGGCGAGTCGACCGACTCAGCTGAATTTCGATCTCAAGCAAACGTCCCAGGCAGGTAACACTGCAAAGAGCGGAAAGCGCATGGTATGGGCGCCAAGTCGTACCGGGAGCCATATCGGCGGTAATTGGGTGGAAGTCGACGACGAGGGGAAAGCGCATTCCGGTTCCAACATTCACACAGTCAACGCTCGTAATTGGTAATTTCGAAAACGGCTACGACAGGGCGCCGGCCAATATTAGAGACCGTACCTGGTCTGTGGCGTTGAAGAAGCGCTTCTAAAACAGCTGCGGTGTTTTTGTTTTTGTAACCACGGCCCTGTGGGCCACATACACGCGCCTCACAGAAGCGCGGCTACAGCCACAATCGATCCCGCTGCTTTCCTGCCTTTTGGCAAATCATTTGGGAACTTTGGTCGTTGTTTCCTGTAGGAACATGTGAGTCACTCAACTACAAGTACTACGCAGGTGTCGTATTTCCGAGTCCTTGGCAGTTATACCTATGACATTTCATTAAGTGGCTCCCGTAAAGAGCACATTCCGGTTTCAGAGGGCGCCGTTTCATGTGCTTGTTCCCACATACAACGTTGGCCTCATCGTGTCTCGATAATAACAAAGTGGCTTAACAAATCTGTAAAGCCACATGATCGGACCCGCGCGGCCTCCCTGGAGACACTGTCCGGCTGGTGCCTCGCCGAATCATGAATCCGAAAACAGTCGGCCTGATTGTGTTCGAGCAAATGTCGGTCGCCGATTTGACTGGCCCAGCCGAGGCATTTTCCAAAGCAAAGATTCAAAACAGCGACGGGCGTGAAAACTATTGCTATCGTGTGCTGCCGCTCGGCGTCAGCGCGAAATCATGTGTCACAGAATGTGGTATCACGATAAAACCGCAGCTGGATATTGAGAATGCGCCTCCACTTGATACTCTCATTCTTTCGGGTGGCAGCGGCATTCAAAACACGCGACTAACTAAGAAGATTACAAAGTGGCTAAGTCGCCGAGCAACTGTCATAAGGCGCATTGCAACGCTCGGGACCGGGATCTATGCGCTCGCAGCGACCGGGTTGCTCGATCGACGTCAGGTAGTAACTGATTGCCGTATCGCTAGGGATGTAGCTCTGCGATTCCCGAGCCTTCGGGTCAATCCCAATTACTTGTTTGTTAAAGATGGGCCATTTTACACTTCAGCAGGAGGGATGGCAGGTATCGATTTGTCGCTTTCTCTGATTGAGGAGGATTATGGGCCGCGTATCGCCCTGGCGGTAGCACGGGAACTTGTCGTCTATCTTAAGCGCCTAGGTGGTCAGGAACAATACTCCGAAATATTGCAATTCCAAACCAAGTCAATTTCACGCCTATCTGAATTGATAACGTGGGTAGTTAGCCACCTAAATGAGAATTTATCAGTGGAGGCCCTGGCTGCTAAGGCGTGTCTCTGTCCGAGGCACTTTAGTCGACGATTCAGGATGGAATTTGGTACCACCCCTGCCGACTTTGTCGAAAGGTTGCGCCTTGACGAAGCGTGTCATCGTCTATCCCGTCACTATAGTAGCGTCGATGACGTTGCTGTATCAGTGGGATTCAAAAGTGCAGCTGCGTTTCGGCGGGCTTTTCAACGCCGATTGGGAGTCAAGCCGAGTGAATATCGCAGGCGCATCGCTATTGGCTTAGAATTTGTTCGTGCGCCGCTCAGCGCCGACAAAAGTTCCCTGGCTCTTCCAAGGCCGAGTAAATAACTTCCCAAGCAGTCCGTGTTGTGTCTTACCTCACTATTTTCATGTGGTTGGCGAAGTCCAGACTAACGAAATTTTGTGGCCTATATTGTTCCTTTGTAGTCCTACCTACAGCTTTGGTGGCGCCGTATAGTGACGTAACAAATGAATCCAAAGCAGGTTGGATTTCTTGGGTTTGACGGCGCTAAGGCATCAGACCTTGGACTTTCCGCAGACATCTTCGCGGCCGCAGCCCTGAATGACGGATATGGCAACCGCATTGCGTGTTATAAGATTTACACAATCGGTTTGAGTCACGATCCCTTCGAGGCGGACTCCGGAATGATCTTCATGCCCGACCTGACGCTGCGAGAGGCGCCCACACTAGACACGATTGTAATTCCAGGTGGCAAGGGATTGCTGCAGCCCGAGATCACCGAAAAGATCTCGGATTGGATCCTTGAGCATGCCGATCGAACGCGGCGTATCGCAGCGCTCTCCACCGGTATCTACGGATTGGCTCCCACTGGATTATTAGACGGACGCGAAGTAACTACTGACTGGCGGGTCGCTCGCGATGTGGTGCGGCGTTTTCCAAAAATGCGTGTCGATCACAGAAGATCGCTTGTTAAAGACGGTGCGTTTTACACTTCTTCGGGCTTGAGTGCGACTATGGATCTCCTACTTAACTTCGTCGAAGAAGATTATGGCAGAAGCGTCGCGCTAGCTACAATGCAGGAGATTGTTCCCCTATCCGCCAGTCGCAGCGGACAGCAAGTGTTCTCCAAGCCCCAGGTGTTTGACAGCCAGCCGGCTGACCGGTTTGCAGAGCTACTCGCCTGGATTGTGCGAAATTTGCACGAAGACCTTTCAATTAATGCGCTGGCGCGAAGAGCATGCATGTCGCCCAGCCATTTCGCTCGCGCGTTTAAGAGCGTCTTTGGCACCACGCCGGCTGAATTTGTAGAAAATTTGCGTCTTAACGAAGCGAAGCGTCGCCTTTCGGTTCCCAAGAAGACTCTGGATACTATCGCTGCCTCGGTTGGCTTCTCAGACCGAGGCGCATTTCGGCACGCATTCGAGCGAAAATTTGGAGCAAGACCGCGGAGCTATCTTAGTAAGTTGGCTTCGAACTCTCCTTCGATTCTTCCTAACGGCAAAGTAGCATCTGAACTGATCCCGGCGAAAGAGGGCTTGGTAATCGGGCACACTAAGTAGACCGGCAGTCAAGGACGCGCGCTTTGTACTAGCAGCCAAGTTAGCCAACGTCCATAACTCAAAGAACCGATCTCCAGCGCATTGTTAGAGTTTGTAGTCGAGTTCGTTCAAATCGAACGTCTGAAAGTGTCCCATCTAAGTCCTACCACCTAAAGGCGGCATTGCGATATACCGCGAAGATTATGGAGAAACTAATGACTAAAAGCGTGCTAAATAAACTCGGAATCCTGGGCGCCGCTTTGATAGCGACGGTGGGATTTCCTCTAATTTTTGCATCGAACGCCTTTGCTCAGTTGCCGGCTCCGGCCGTTCCTGCGCCAGGTGCGCCAGCGCCCACAGCTGAGGTCGAGCGCGTCATTGTGACCGGTTCGAACATTCCCACGGCGGAAGAAACCGGCCCCAATCCAGTGGACACGTATCGGCCGCAGGACATCGAGAAGCTGGGTATCCGCAACGCAA
>JBKPOB010000172.1:0-58098 GCA_046732875.1 Verrucomicrobiota bacterium
GATTTTGAGCGAGCGCGGCATCCCGATCGCGCGACGCACCGTGGCAAAATACCGCACAGAGCTGAACATTCTGCCAAGTCACATGCGCCGAAAATATTGAAAATTGGAGTAATGGAGTGTTGGATTAATGAAGTAACGAAACAGTTCTGATCCGCCAATATTCAATCATTCGGTCACTTCACATGAGTCCCTCTCTTCGCGCCGCAGTGATCGCTGAATGGCGAGGTCTTCCCGAGAGAAAACAGCGAGTCGACCGCTGGCAATCGCCGGCCGAGTTAGTCCCAAAGTTAATGCAGCGCCTCGGGCTGCGCGAGCGCTTGCATGAGACGGAAGTGATGGACGCGTGGGGAAAAATTGTCGGTGAATTTATCGCTACACATTCGGCGCCGGTAGCATTGCGCGAAGGCATTCTTTACGTTCGTGTGCTCCAGCCAGCCTTGCACTACGAACTCGAACAAATTTCCAAGTCCGAAATTTTGCGAAAACTAAAACAGCGTTTCGGGGGCAGGGCGATTCGCGACGTGCGCTTTCGCGTCGGTTGAATTTAACCGCGAAGCGGCGAAACGCCGAGAGCTGACCCCGGCCCTGAGATGCCCGCATGTTGCTCTGAGCCTCTGCCCACCAGAACCTCGGCAGAGGCGGGTCGCCAGTTGTTCATTCCGATACCAAAGGCAGCAAGGTTCAAGACGATCATCACAAGGGCGAAAAGATACATTCCCATTGCCAGTCCAATGGCGACATGCATCGCCAAAATGCAAACCAACCAAAACAGGCGGGTCTTCTTTATCCAAATGAAAAATGGATAACCAAATTCCATCAGGCAGATCGAAATCCCAAGGATCGGCAGCGCGTATTTGAATTGAACAAGAGTGTCCGGGGAAATAAGATTGAAAGGTGCCCGGGTCAGCGATCGCCAGATATTCGAGCCATTCCACCAACCGCTGCCCAGACATTTTGCCAGGCCGCCGATAAAGTAAACGAAGCACATGTGCACCTGTAAAACGCGCCGCCAAAAACCCAGGAGTTGTGGATTTCCTAGTTCTACTTTCAGCAGCCGATGATCGACTGAGTATCGGTCTGGCAACGGCGATAACATCAAATAAAAGAGACCCGTGGTGATGAAGTTATCAGCTCCGTATGCGAACAACCCTCCGCTTTCAGCTGCGCAGAGGTGAAGAAACCACGCAATGATTGCGGCCGGACGAGAGAAAATGCCGACTAATAACAACAGTCCCATGCAAAGCAAACAGGCCCAGGCGATGGAAAGCACGGCATCCTCGCCAATGTGAACGTAACCGCCAAGAGCAACAAGCCAGCCAAGCTTGGGAATGAGTGGACTGTCGAAGGACGTAATGGCCTCTCCCAGTTTTCGGCTCACGAGACCTTTGCCGGTACTGGCAAACAAGGAATGCCAGTCACTTCTTAAGAACAGTGCATAAACGGCTACTTGCAGCCCCAGGCCGATCCGCAAAGCGCCAAGCCACTTGTCCGTTTCCAGAGGAAATAGAAAGTGGAGCAATCCTTTCCACCATCGTCGGAGCGGAATCATGAGGTGCGCTATAGAGTCGATGATTTAACCACGGATAACGCGGATAAGAAGATCGATAGACAAGCAATGAAAGCAGCGCCACAACACTCCAGTACTCTGTCATGCTGGAACTTGGTTATCCGTACCATCCGTAGAATCCGTGGTGCCCCTTACTACTCCTCACGCAGGCTGAAATCGTAGCTGAACATCGCTTGGAATGATTCACCCCTTCCATGCTCAAACTCACTGATGCCAGGCGAACTAACTGCTCCAAAAGTGGCCCGAATTCTTGTAACGTCAGGACGCTCTTGCCAGACGGAAAGTGCAAGCATCTTTACGACCACTTCCCGTAACGGTTCATAACGCTCGTCTGCCAGCCGATCCAATAAACTGTCCAGACGCAAAACAGCTGCTTTCCCTCTCACATGCGGCGACTCATACTCTACTCGCCCATCTTCGTAATAAAGCTCCAAGGTTAACTTGTGGTAGTCTGGGATATTCGGAGCAAAAAAACTGTATCCCGCCTGGATACCGGCGGCATGCAGATATGTGGCGATACCTCGTCGCACTGGGTTGGACGCAGGTGCCTCCTTTCCCAAGAAAAATGCTGCAACTAGTTCGGCCTTGCGCGCGTAGTTGGTCAAGGCTGACGGCAACATCGTCGCGCCCTCCCCCACCAGCGAGAATATGCCGGCAAAGCAAACCACCGTGATGAGAAAGAAATGTATGATGAACCAGGCGGCGTAAATGCGCTTGGAAATCATATCGTGGAGCAAGTTTGTAACTTGCTAATCATCACAGCGCAACTTACAAAGTCCCGCCGCATTTCGCTGCGTGCCTGCGGCGATTTGTTTTTCAGCCCACGAATTATACGAATACGCGAATAATCAGAAAAAAGGAGGACTGTCAAGGGGGCGGCGTGCACAGGACTCCCCGCCCTACAGGCAACGACGCGTGAAGCACCCGCGCTGGTAGGGCGTGCCAGGTAGGGCGCGTCATTCAGTCTGCGCTGTTTGTGTGATTCCCCGGCGGCTCGCACTCAGTCGGAGATTAGTCCCTCGCGCAAACGACGGGTTACGGATCGTCGAATACTATTAGGATGGGAGGACGACAGAGCCACCCTGCCGCTTGTGTTTTCCGAACGCGACGGCGCGTAAACCGGCACCCGTACGTAACACGGCCAGTCCCGAAGGGGGACTTCGGGACTGGCACGTCCACTCGTCAGCTAAACGACCGGTTTAGAGTGTCGCTGCAACCAACTTCAAGTTCTCAGTCGCGGCCTTACTCTCGGCAGTTCCCGGCAGGACCTGTTCCACGAAGCGACATCGGTCCAT
The DNA here is from genome assembly GCA_046732875.1 of Verrucomicrobiota bacterium. GTDB lineage: Bacteria > Verrucomicrobiota > Verrucomicrobiia > Chthoniobacterales > UBA10450 > Udaeobacter. The sequence goes on from JBKPOB010000172.1 coordinate 2,863, forward strand.
TCTTTGATCTGCGTAAAACAACGTCGCTCTATCGGTTTGAATACTCTTCAGGGAACGAGCCAGAGAGTTTTGGTCCTGATTGGGCGCATGCATTGCAAGGGCGCTAAGACCGATAATGGCCACAGTCACCAGCATTGCCGCGACCAAGCGTATGGTTTGTGCTTGGAGGTGTCTCATAAGTCGGCACGCTTACAGGCGATGTTAATAAGTGTCAACTAGAAAAATCAAAAAAATTATATAGTGGCATTTGAGGAAGGGTGGGTCAAGGTGGTGAGAGACCTGAAGTATCCATACAGTTTTTCCCTACCTGTTCTGCGGTCAGAACGGGTGATCCTTGAGAGCTGAAAATGGCCAAAAACGAGCCAGCCGCGAAGCGCAGAGAGCAAAGCGGAAATAGAACGAAGGCTCCGTAGGCCGCTTACCCCGTCGGGAATCAAATGCGCTATCGGCCCCCAAATCTAATATTGAGCAATCCCATCCGCGCGGTTTAAAAATCCTGCCTTCTCGAGGATGCAAAAACAATCGCCGCGAGTCGAAACCCTTTCGCGCCCACGAAAGGTGGCGGAGCAACGCCGCACACCTAAAGCACTTCCTGCCAAATGTTAGTTCGGCGCGTGTGAAGCGACAATCGCTTCAAAGCGCGGGTCGCCACGCAACGGATCCCAAAGTGGATTGAGACGCAAATCGCCGTAGCTCACAGTGCCACCGGGCAGCTTGGTTGCCTCGGCCAATCGCTCTATTGCATGGTCCTTATCGCCCGTCCACCCGTAAATGACGGCGAGGTATTCAATCAACATTGCGCCCTCAATGGCGCTTTTGCTGACAGGCATCAGTTCAACAGCGCGCTGTCCTTCTCGGATAGCGTCTTCTTTGTTTCCAAGAGCAGCATCAACGACACCGAGCGCACAGAGGGCCGCTGCATAATCGGGTTGGTTGCGCACCGTTTGCTCGAGTTCTTTTCGCGCACCGCTGAAAGCGGCGCGGGCCGCCGGTTCATCGCCGCGGAACCAGGCGGCAAGGCCCTCACACCAACCGTTAGGGAATGGAATGTTTTCGTCGTAGCAACCACCACCATCGACGGGCATTGCGGAAAGCGCGCGCTGGGCTCCGATGGAATCGCGTTCCCGCAAGGCAAGCCAGAGCCATTGATTAACGAGGACAGGCCCCGCGTTCGGATCCTCGGCTAGGATTGTTTCAATTGTCGTGTGCAGTGGTTTCGGATCCGCCCTCGATTCCAGATCAACCCAGGCACGCTGTATCCGGCTGGGAACATCTTTAGGAGCTATGACGAGCGCGCTATCCAAAGTCGCGGCCATTTCCTTATAACGGTGCAAAGCTTGGTATGTAATAGAGATCTGCTGAAGTATGGAAAAATTGCGCGGATCCAGCTCCAGTGCCTGTTTCATTTCCTCCAGTGATTTCTCCCAGTGCCCTTGTCGGCGATCGATGTATCCAGACAGAAGAGGAATTCGCGATTCGTTAGGCAAGGTACGTCGGGCGATAACCAGCTCACTCTGTGCCTGATCGTAATTCGCATAAGCCCAGTAAAAATGCTGAGCGAGGGCCAAATGGGTCTCTCCGGATTCAGGTCGCAGACGGCGAATCGATTGAATGGCGGCTTCAGCCAATTTCAGTCGCGCGTCGGTGTGATCAAAGCCGAGGAAATAAATTCGGTCATTCGCTCCGACGAGCTGACAATAGGCATCAAAGAATAAAGGATCGCGAGCGATGGCCTGATCAAGCAGTTGCACAGCCAGGAACAAATCTTCTTTTGCTCGGGTGCTGAACGATATGCCATTAATCAGGTCTTTGCCTCGCAAGTAGGCGTCATAGGCAACAAGGTCCGTAGTTGGCGGCTCCGCGATTGCGGCCTTCGCTATGGATGAAACCTCCGCTCCAAGCTGATCGGTGACTTTTTGGGCGATCTCGCTCTGAAGTGCGAACACATCACTCAAATCGCGATCGTATTCCTGCGCCCACACATGCGCGTCCGTACGCGTATCAATTAATTGGGCGTTCAAATGGATTCTGCCTGCTTCCCTGCGCACGCTCCCCTCGAGGACGTACGCGACATGCAACGCACGACCAATTTCCTGTGTGTTCCGCGCGCCGCGATATTTTGCCACGCTGTTGTGGCTGATGACCTTTAGATTGGCAACCTTCGCCAATTTGGTCGAAACACCGTCGTAAACGCCATCGGCAAAAAATGCATTTTCTTTATCCGAACTTAAACTTTCGAAAGGCAGAACAGCAATGCCGCTTGCCGCTGGCGGGCCGGCCATTTCGCCGTTCCAAATCATCACACCAATTGCCGATCCCAACACCAAAAGAAGCGCGGCCATTCCCGCAACGAGTGGATTGCGCCGCGTCCAACGCAACGCGCGCGCAGCCGGCGAAACAGGACGCGCGACAATGTGGCGGCCTTCCAGCCAGCGTTCTAAGTCTTCGGCAAGAGCGCCAGCTGAGCGATAACGAGCGCTTGGTTCCCGCTCCAAACATTTCGCACAGATTGTTTCCAGATCCCGATCCAGCCCCGGCATCAATGTGCGCAATTTCGGCGCCGGCTTTTCGCTCGCTTGCTGGATCACCTTCAGCGCGTGCTCACCCATAAACGGCGGACGACCCGCCAGCAAATCGAACAAAATCGCGCCTAAACTGTACACGTCCGACGCGGGACCAAGTTTGCCTGCTGATCCGTTCACCTGCTCGGGTGCGATATAACCGGGCGTGCCAAAAATAGTAAGTGTGCGCGTCAAGTGGCTGCTAGTGTCCAGCCATTTCGCGAGACCGAAGTCGCTCACCAGCGGTTCGCCCCGCCCATCTAACAAAATGTTCCCTGGCTTCAGATCCCGATGCAGGATTCCTTGCCCGTGCGCGTATTGCACCGCCCGTGCCACCTTTGCCACTAATGCTACCGCCCGCCTCGGCTCACCGCGCAATGCCGGAGCCGCATCCAGCAAACTGCCCCCACCGGCAAACTTCATGCTGAAAAACGGCAGCCCATCGTCGCATTCGCTTACTTCATAAATTGGCAGAATGTTCGGATGATCGAGGCTGGCCGCGGCCTGGGCTTCACGCCGGAAACGTGCCAGCGTCTCCTGCGAATCCGCGTGATAAGATAAGATTCGTTTCAGCGCGACGATGCGGCGCGAATGGCGTTGTCGCGCTCGATAAATGACACCCATTCCCCCGCGTCCGATTTCTTCAAGAATTTGATAATTACCTATACGCCAATCGGCGTCACATACATCGAGTTCCCCGAGCAGATCATCAAGCGTTTCCTCCTTCGCCGTAGCTGCGGCGGATCCGTCACCGTTGTGCCTATTAGCGCCGACGCCTGCGGAAAGAAGGCAGCTCAGACAAAGACTGCGTCCGACGCGCGATGCGGAACCGCACTCAGGGCAGGTACCCGCCTCCTTTTGGAGGTCCACCGGCTCAGAACTGGAGGGCTCGCGCATGAAGAGGTCAGGATGGTAGATGAAGTTTACCGGCTTGCAAACTAAAAAATGGAAAATTTTTGTCTAAGTTATTCACACGAATTTGAACATTTTATCGCACGAAAACGCGTGAATCTCTCCGTCATTCATTTGCTTCTTCTTTCGGCGCGAGCGAGGCGACGATTTTTTCAAAGCGCGAATCGCCCCGAAGGGGGTCCCAACACGGCAACAGTTTTAATTGACCGTAACTGATCGTGCTCGGTGGACGAACGGCGATGGCAAGTTGTTCACACGCGAGATCTTTGTCGCCAGTCCAAGCCGCAATCATAGCAAGATACTTGATCATGGTCGGACCAACCAGCGCATCCTTTTCCACTGGAACAAGCTCCACTGCACGCCGGCCTTCACGCAGCGCCTCTTCCTTCCGGCCGAGACCTGCGTCAATCAAACCAAGCACGCAAAGCGCCGGACCGTAATTCGGTTCTGCTTGGACTTTTTTCTCTTGCTGGGCGCGTGCTGCCGTGAACGAAGCACGGGCGTCGGCATCATTTTTTGTCATGCGAGCGATGACGCCTTCAATTATCAAACGATTCAACTGAACCGAGTAATCGGTTAACGGCGTGTCGCCGATTATATCCAAAACATTCTTAGTCGCAGACGCATCGCGTTCAGCAAGGGCACAACTCAACGCCTCATCGGCCGCGCTTGACCAAGCATCGGCGTTTGCGACTGCAAGCGAATCGATTATTTGATGTATCGCACCGGTATCCGCTTTCCAATGAAATTGAACGGCCGCAAGCGCGATCTTCGTACTAACATCGTTTGGTTCGATTGCCAGCGCCCGATTCAGCACGGATTTTTCTTCAGTATAGCGCCGGAGAACTCCGTAACTAAGCGCAATTTGCTGGAACGTTTCAGTATTGCGCGGATCGAGGTCGCCTGAGCGCACCAGATTTTGCATGGAGTCCTCCCAGCGTCCCTGTCGCCTCTGGACGTATCCCATCATCCGGAATATCCGCGCATCATTAGGCAGTGTCTCTTGAGCAACTTTCAGTTCAGCCAGCGCGCCATCGTAATCGAGATGTCCATGGTAAAGATTTCGGGCGTGCGCCAGGTGCGTTTCACCGGCATGTGGACCAAGTTGAAAGGCGCGCTGGATCGCAGCTTCGGCCAACGCGAGTCGTTCAGGGCTATGATCGAAACCAAGGAAGTAAAGCTGGTCATGAGCGAGTGCCAGTTGGCAATACGCCTGAAGGAAAGAAGGATCGCGTACGACCGCCTGGTTCAATAAGTCGACCGCCTGCAGCAAGTTTGCTTTCAGGCCGCTGCTGAGACGCAGCGCGAGAAGATTTCTAGCGCGATTGTAGAGGTCGAAAGCGATGAGATCGGTTGTTGGCGGCTGTTCAACGGCCAGTTTCTCCGCCGTCGAAATTTTCGCGCGAAGCCGCTCGGCGACTGTCCGCGCGAGCTGACTTTGGACCGCAAACAGGTCATTCAAATCGCGATCATATTCTTCCGCCCACACGAGCGTACCAATGCGAGCATCTATCAATCGGGCCTTGAGGTGAAAACGCGAGCCTCCGCGATCGCGAGACACAGTGCCCTCGAGAATATGAGAAATCCCAAGAGCCTTACCAATTTCACGAATATCCCGCCTTCCGCGATACTTCATTACACTGGTGTGACTGATCACCCTGAGATCGCGGATGCTGGCCAGTTTCGTCAAAATGTCATCCTGAACGCCATCTGCAAAAATGGCGTCCTCTTTATCGTCACTCAAACTTTCGAAGGGCAGAACAGCAATGCCGCTTGTTGCTGCGGGCCTTATCGCAGTACCGTGCCACACCGTCGCCCCCGCAACCAATGCCAGCGCCATCAGAAGGGCTGCCATTCCAGCGACAACCGGATTCCTGCGCGTCCAGCGCCAGACCAGCGCTGGCGGCGAAAGGGGGCGCGCGGCGATTGGCTGACCTTCCAGCCAGCGTTCAAGGTCTTCAGCAAGAGCGCCAGCAGAACGATAACGAGCACTTGGTTCGTGCTCCAAACATTTCGCGCAGATTGTCTCCAAGTCCCGATCTACACCTGGCGCCACTGTGCGCAACTTCGGCGCCTGTTTCTCGCTCGCTTGCTGGATCACCTTCAGCCCGTGCTCACCCATAAATGGCGGACGACCCGCCAGCAAATCGAAGAAGATCGCCCCCAAACTGTACACGTCGGCTGTAGGACCAAGTTTGCCCGACGTGGCGCCTGCCGGCTCCAACTGCTCCGGTGCTACATAATCAGGCGCGCCGAAGGGAGTGAGCCTGCGCGTCAGATTGCTTGTAGGTTCCAGGCATTTGGCGAGACCGAAGTCGCTCACCAGCGGTTCGCCTCGTGCATCCAGTAAAATATTCCCCGGCTTCAGATCCCGATGCAGCACCCCTTGCCCATGCGCGTATTGGACGGCCCGCGCCACCTTCGCCATCAACGCTACCGCTCGCCGGGGTTCACCACGCAACGCCGGAGCCGCATCCAGCAAACTGCCCCCACCGGCAAACTTCATGCTGAAAAACGGCGGCCCCTCGTCGCGCTCGCTCACCTCATAGATTGGCAGAATGTTCGGATGAACTAGACTCGCCGCGGTCTCCGCCTCACGCCGAAAACGTACCAGCGTCTCCCGTGAGTCGGCGTGATAAGGCAAAATTCGTTTCAGCGCCACGATCCGGCGCCGATGTCGCGCCCGATAAACGACGCCTATTCCACCGCGTCCGATTTCTTCCAGAATTTGATAATCGCCTACTCGCCACTCGGCATCCCGCACATCGAGTTCCCCGAGCACGTCCTCAAGCGTTTCGTCTGACTGAGGCGGAGGGACTCGAGCGCGCAGACCCTGAGCAAGCAAACAACTCAGACAAAGACTGCGTCCTATACGCGATGCCGATCCACACTGCGGGCAGGTCAGCGGCTCCTTTTGCAGACGAATTGAAACAGGAATGCCGCTCATCTGAAAAATCTAAAAAGGACTGCAAATGGGAGGGAGCGAGGGCGAGAGTCGAGTATCGGCTGTCGGCTCCGACGCCCCCACTATGCTTTCTCCGGAATTGGCGAAGCGGAGTTCTCAAAAAAATGTAATCGCCCCGATGAATCCGGACACGTCGCCTTCGGGTTGGCAACCGCGCGCTGGTAGGGCGGGCAGTCCCCATGCACGCCGCCCCGCGGGTTCGCGTCAGGGCGCGCAGGGAGTGACGCGCCTTACCGCGGCCGTCTAGCGGTTTGATCGAATCCCTGGAGCGTTGCTCAGGCTAAACGTGACGAAGGCGCACTTCCACTTCGTCTTTATTTGCGTCAATTGACGCGATTCACAGGTCCGGCGATCGCTCTTATTCCGGATCCGGATTTCGGATTTCGAATCTTCTGCGGCCTACTCTGCCGCGCTCAACGCCGCACAGAGATAACGGAGTTCGTCATCGATCTCGGCAGGTCCTTCGACGGTTTGAGCAACTTCTTCGCGAAGCAGCGCGCGATAGCGTTCGCGCAGCCTGTGCACAAGCCGTTTCACCGCCGCTTCCTGCAGGCCCAGCGTTTTGGCGAACTTGGCGTAGGAAACATCTTCCCGCTCAGCCGCAAGGCAACTGTTCAACACATCAAAAACACGTCGGCGACCACGCTTTTCGCATTCATCACCCAATCGCCGCAATGCGCGCTCGACCACCGTCGCCGCCCAGCGCACATCGAAGATTCTTTCTGGTGACCAATTCTCCGATTCCTGTTCGGGAATCGACAAGTGCGACGGCGCCTCGGCCATCCAGTCGTCCCACGAAACGAATTGCACATCGCCGCCACGTTTCCTGGCGTGACGTTTGTCCACAGCGTCGTGTAGGAAATTCTGCAATGCCTTCAGCACCAGTGAACGGAATCTTCCCCGGCTCCGATCCGCCCGCTGCAACAGCCGGCCTTTCAGAACCATGGCGAAAAAGTCTTGTGTTAGATCCTGGGCATCGGGGACAGAGTGGCCCTGGCGGCAGATAAACGCGAAGACTGGCCGCCAATAGATTTTGCAAAGCTCGGCGAGGGCGGCGTGTGCCTTCTCTTCGTCACCATCAGAATCGGTGCACGACAAGACGATGCTCCACCGGGTCGTCATGAAGCGGTCGGGCCGGCGGGCGCTCGCCTGAGATGCTTCGGATTTCACAGCCGCGGATCATCTCATTTGTACGATTGTTAGGCAAGCCCTGAATTTTTTCCGCCCGCTGCTGGAATACTGCGCGTTTGTGCTAGATCGATCCGCGTTACGGACGGTGCCAGACACAGAAGCGAGCGCTCGTCGTCACCGGCGCATGGCAGACAAAACGCCGCGGTCAAAATTGGCTGCAGAAATTCCGACAGGATACGGCTCCCGTACGCCAAATGAGCCGCGGGGAAGCTTTTCAGCTTCCCCGCGCAGTTCTATACCGAGTATTTTCTCTGTTTATGGTGGGCACCGTCTGTCGGATCAGTCGTTGCAGTGCCCAGGGCCGATCGTTCCCTCATTGTATTCCGTCAGGGTATCGGTTAACCCGCTAGTCTGGCCGGGTGACAAATAACCATTGCCAATCGGCGGCACGATCAGTCCTCCAATCATATTGTCCGCGTCGATTATGGATTGCTGGACCGCTGCCGAATCCGCTCCGTTGGCTATATTCAACTTTGCGGCGATGAGCTGGTGTGCCAGGGTCACGAGCCCGTTGCCCTGTGCGGGACGATTCAGGATTTGAAGTAATTGTGACGCATTATAGCTGACAGCGCCAAGCGTCAGATTTTGCAACGGCCAGACGTCGGAATGATTTTTCCAATAACCTTGCGTATAGGTACAATTTTGCCCCGGATTGCAAGGCAGTGTTGAGCAGGCAATGGTGTTACTCCACTGACTGGCATCACAAGATTGTGTTTCGTTCGCGCGGCAACGGAACACATAAGCCGTGTCGCACAAGAGTGGCTCGCCCGAGCAGTCGCTGCGTACTCCAAAGGAGTCAAACAACCGATCATCGCCGATCACCACCTCGATAGTTTGATTAGGCGCCATACTGTTGGGAAAACTGGCCTGGCAAATCTCGTCTGGATTATCAGGCCACTGATTGCCGTTAGCGATAAAGTCGGCCACCGTCATCCATTCAATGACAAATCCATTCGGGGCACCGGATTCGCCAGCGGTCACTTCGATTGCTATGTTTGAAGATGCAGATGTGCTACACGCGATAGCCGGTTTGTCTAACTGACACGGCGTAGGTGTAGGTGTTGGAGACGGTGTCGCCGTAGGCGTTGGTGTAGGAGTAGGTGTAGCCGTTGGACTTGGAGTCGGGTCAGGCGTTGGTGTCGGTGTCGTGGGCGGCGTTATCGTAGCCGTAGGCGTAGGAGTAGGCGTTGCGGTAGGCGTAACCGTCGGCGTAACCGTCGCGGTCGGCGTAGGTGTCGGTGTTGGGTCTGGAGTTGGTGTAGGTGTAGGAGTTACCGTCGGTGTTGCCGTTGGCGTCACAGTCGGACTAGGCGTAGTCGTAGCCGTTGGTGTAGCTGTAGGAGTCGCGGTAGCTGTCGGCGTAGGAGTCGCGGTAGCTGTCGGCGTAGGAGTAGGTGTAACGGTTGGCGTGGGTGTCGGTGTAGGAGTGGGTCTCGGAGGCCGTGGAGTTGCCGTCGGCGGCGGAACAGGAGGCGTAGGTGTTGGTGTAGGATTCGGTGGCGTCGGTGAAGGCGTAGGCGCAGGTGGTGGTGTACAACATATCTTCACTGTGAATCGAATCACATACCATGGATCGTTGAAAAAGATGGTAGTGCGGGTCCAGCAAAAGCAATAGCCGCCAAAGGACGTTTCTCCTGACCAATTTCCGCTTCCTCCTCCGCCGCCCGTCAATCCGGCGGGCAAATGCCAGAACGCGGCATTTTTTGCCGCTTGTGGCCACGATGAGTTAGCTATTGCTGCTTTCAGATCGCGGACATTCTTTTGAATAGCAGCTTGAAAGTCTGTTCCTTCTGTGATCGAGACACTGCCAAGCGTTCCCGGTGGCAACTCCGAAAGAAGTTCGTGGGCGTATCGCGCCGCTTTCTTTTGAATATCTCTGGCACCCACAAGCTCCTTCGAGCGATGGTTACGATGTTTCTTTCTGCTCTTATGTTTTGCTGCTTCGAGCGGCCCAAGTGGCGCCAAAGCCACTAGGATGGCTAGTACAGCTGATATCTGTCTTAAAAAATTGCTTTTCATGTTCTGATTCCTGAGAGAGGCCTTACTGCGTCGCGCGAAGGCACGTGATGTTTGTCATTGCTTAGGTCTTTATCCGGAAACGGGACAACCAGGTTTCTGAAAAGATTCTTGTGTTATTCAATCTTGTTATAAACGCCGGTCGTCTTACTACATTCATCAAGAGTAACGGCCCGTAGGTGATGGGGGGGGATGAGTACCGTATCAAGCAGACTCTCCCATGTCCATAGCTCGAGAAAGCTAGACAGCCCCCCCGCCTTCCTTTAAGGAAGGTAGCCCTGGATTGTTACAAGCATGTTAGGTTGGCCAAGCTAGGCTTGTGGACGTGGCGCACCCGCGTAGACCTGGAAGTCTCATATTCGCGGCCTGAACTACGTCTTAGGTCTTTATCCGGAAGCTACACGCCAAAGTTCCAACAAAAGTTCGGATTTTGATCCGATTCGTTGGAAACAGGCGCTGGCGGTGCTTCGTCTCGGCCGGACCGGACGGTAACATGCCGATAGAAGTGAACGGCAGAAGGCTACGGACCCGCTGTTAGTCCAGGGATTGTAATACGGGGCAGGGCTCTTCACTGGCCACGAGCCAGGCAAGCCTGCCAACTCATGATCGAAGACAGATCGCCAGAGCGGCAATATTTTAAAAGCCCCGTTCGAGCTTCGCCTCGCCCGTGAAAAGCCGAACGGGGGCACAACGCTTGTGCCCCCGTCCATTAGACCGCTGGATTATGAATTCTATGGGACGATGTGGTGACTCAACGCGATTGACGCCGATTATTACGACTTCGTTCCCTTTTTTAACGCCTAATCATTACAGTGACCAGGGCCAATGGTTCCCTCGTTGTATTGCGTGAGGGTTTCAGTCAGATCTCCGGTTTGTCCCGGTTCCAGGTAGCCATTTCCAATCGGCGATACCACCAAAGCTCCAATCATGTTGTCGGCATCAGTTATGGCTTGCTGAACGGCTGACGGATCCGCTCCATTGGCTATATTCAGCTTCGCGGCGATTAATTGGTGGACCAATATCACGAGACCGTTGCCTTGTGCAGGCTCGTCCAGAATCGCCATGAGTTCTGCAGCTTGATAGGTGACAGTTCCGAGAATAAGACTGGTTACCGGCCACGCGTTTGGATGGTTACGCCAGTAGCCTTGTGAATAGGTGCATGAGGTTCCTGCTACGCATGGCAGGGTGGCGCCCGTAATCGTGTTACTCCTCAAGTCAACACTGCCAGCTACCGCTGAGGCACGAAACACATATGCAGTATTGCACAATAGCGGGCTGCCGGAACAAGGGCTGGATACAGCACAGTTGTCATGCAGGCTATCATCGCCAAGGGTCACGGTGACGCTTTGCCACGGGCTGAGGTTGTAGCCTTCACAGTTCGGTGTCACGGGGACACCGAACGCGGCTCTGCAGAAGCTTGGAGCCTCGGGGTTGGGAACCTCTGAAGTTGCCGGCCACCGGTTTCCCAAGGCGTTGAAGTCGGCCAGCCTCATCCACTGGATCGAGAATCCGACTGGGGCGCCGGCTTGTCCGGCGCTGATGGTGATGGCGATATTCGACGACGCTGATGTTTTGTAAGAGATAACCAGTCCAGCAACAGCCGGTGGCAGTGGCGCTGGGGTAGGTGTCACGATTGGCCGCGGAAGGGATGTTGACCTGATGGCGGGCATCGGCAGCGGCCGGTGAGGCAGTTGCCCCGAAAAAGCAGCTGGGTTCATTAACCCGCCAAGTGTCAATATCGTTAATAGTATTACGCTCTTAGTTTTCATTTTTGTGTTTGTAGTTTGCTCAAGTCACCAAGGCAGAGTCGTCCCGTCTTAGGCATGCGAACTTTTCTCACCGAGGTTTAGGCGGTGCTTGATTAGTTCACTGGGGGGCCTGAGTTTCTGCTACCCTTTGGTATCTTGTCACCTCCTTCTCCGGAAAGGGCGATGCAGAGTTCGCAGGAAAGTGTAAAACTTCCCGACCCGGCCAATTCGGCGAACAGGCAGCACCTCCACCGGCTGGGGTGCGATCCCTGCTGTAAACAAGAGTCGCGAGGGATTTATCAAGCACCGTTCGCCAGGACGACCGGCCCCGGGCTACAGATTCGAGCGCGATCTCGGCTGAGGCCGAATCATACGCGATCGCCGGAGTGTTTGTGTCGGTCTTTGAAGGTAAGCTCCGCGATTCCCGATTTATCGAGCTCGCCCAGCCCTTCCGCCACCATGCGGTCGTATTGTTCCTTGGTCGCACGGGCGAGCGGTAAATCGAGGCCAACACTGCGTCCGAGCTTGAGAGCGATCCCGCTATCTTTGGCCGCATGCGCAGCCGAGAAAAAGCAGCTGTGCTCGCGATTTTGCATATCTTCGCCATCGGTTTCCAGCACGCGAGAAGCCGCGCCTGTCTGGGAGAAAACCTTCCTCAACATTTCCAAATCGAGGCCGAGCGCCGCACCCAGGGCAAGTCCCTCCGCCAACCCCGCGGTATTGATGTTCATCACCATGTTGACGAGCGCTTTCACCTTTGCTGCCTCGCCAGCCTTGCCAATAAAGCGCACCTCTGAACCAAGCTCCTTCAAAATCGGTTGGGCTTTTCGGAATGCATCTTCCGTTCCGCCGCACATCAAATAAAGCCTGCCATCACGCGCCTGGGGAATACTCGATGCCATGCAGGCTTCGAGCGTTTGCGCGTCAGCTTGGTGCGCCAGCTTTTCAATCTCGACATGCACCTGCGGCGAGATCGTCGCGCAATTAATGAACAACTTGCCGCGCGCATTCACTAACAGATTGTCCCCGCTTCCTGCAAAGATATTTCGCATTGCGTTGTCATCGGTGACGACAGTGAAAATCACGTCGGATTCTGCTGTTACTTCCGACAAGTCTTGAGCGGCAGCGCAGCCAAGCTCAGCGGCAAGCGAGGTAGCGGACGCGCGATTCGTGTCGTAAACAGCCGTGATGTGAAACTGTCGATCTTTCAATCTACGCGCCATGTTCGCGCCCATCCGGCCCACTCCAACAAAACCAATATTCATGTTTGAGGTTTGATGATTGATGTCTGAGGTTGTGTTGCTGAGCGCCGGGCCGATGTGAAGATAGCGGTCAGTTCGTCGGCCTTTTTTAACAGCGAGGCGACCTTCTGGTGAGGAACCAATTTTCCTTCCTCGATAACCTCAAGCCAATAAAGACTCTCGTCAGCTTCCTCTGTCACAGTGCCTATTTCCGAGGCAAATTCGGCGCGTGAACGCGCGCGGCACGCTGCACGATAATTTGCGCCCACTGATGTGGCACTTCGTACCAGCTGGTTCGCAACCGCGCGTCCTCCGATCGTGTTTGGCAGATTGTTTAACAGAATGAGAATTCGCAGACCGAACTGCTTTGTCCGTTGCTTTAATTCCTTGCTCGCTGTGTTCATTCGCGAACACTCAAACCTCAAACAACCATCAAACATCTTTCAAACTTTTCCGGCGAAAAATGGATTGTGATGCTTCTCCTCGCCGACGGTCGTCATTGGGCCGTGTCCCGGGCAAATGATCGTGTCATCCGGCAACGTGAGGATTCGCTCGAGATTATTCCGTAACGCGTCCTGGTAGGAAACTTTTCCGCCGCCCATCGATCCGGCAAAAAGTGAATCACCCACGATCGCGATGGGGCGTGCGAGGCCGGTCACCACATACGTTATTCCGCCTTGGGAATGACCCCAGGTCAGCCGTGTATCGATTTCCAGACTTCCGAGGCGGAAGTGCTTTCCTTCGTCGATGGGCTCCGCACCGGAGACAGGTTCGCGAGCAGGGACAAAAACATCCGCGCCGGTCTCCTCACGCAGACGCGGCAAGTCGGCGACGTGATCCGGATGCGCATGGGTAAGGAGAATCAGTTGCACATTCAATTTGTGGCGATTGGCAAATCGCACCATTTCGCTGGAATCCGCTCCTGTATCGAAAGCTGCAGCAACGCGGCTTGCCGGGTCCCAAACGAGATAAGCGTTCACGGCCATATCGTGATAATTCGTGTTGAATTGCGCGAAGCCGTCGCGCTCATCGATTCTTTCCGGACGCCAGTCGCCCTTCGCCAGCTCGCAAAGCGGCTTCGCGGCAAGACCCAGGACCGGCGCCACACGTAGCAGGGCCTGCTCATCGACATCGCCTTCGCTTAGTTTGCGAATTGTTTGCAGCTCGACGCCAGCTTTTTTTGCCAGTTCGGAATCGGAAATGCCCAGACCGCGTTGCGCTTTTCCGATGATATCACCAACGTTGTCTTCGAGAGGGAGCATATTGTGTAGATTCTATTTCTTAAACGTTAATCGGTTGTGCCTCTCGAATAGCGCGCAAACCACCAATCTGATTTAGTGCCAATTTCTCAATCGAAGCGGCAACGCCTGCAACGGAAAATGCCACGCCTGTTTCCTTTTCCATGGATGTCATCGTGACATCATTAATGCCGCACGGAACGATGTGATTAAAGGGCGAAAGATCGCCGCATACATTCAAGGCAAAGCCGTGCATGGTGATCCAATGACGAACGCCTACGCCGATGGAAGCGATCTTGCGGTCGCCAACCCAGACTCCCGTAAGAGATTCGCGCCGGGAAGCGGCAATCCCGTGTTCGGAAAGAAACTCAATGAGCAATTGTTCGAGCCAGCGCAAATATTTGTGTAAATCCTGACCACATCGGCGAAGATCGATAATGGGGTAACCCATTAGCTGTCCCGGCCCGTGATAAGTGGCCTGACCGCCCCGATTGATGACGAAAAGAGGATGCGGCAAATGCCTGCCCAATTCGCCACGGCGAATCCCGTCCACCGTACGGCGGGTGGACAAGCTTGATCGATCCGGCGTGCGCCCAATCGTGTAAACCGGTTCATGCTCAAGTAAAAGCAATTGGTCTTCCACCGAACGGTCGCCACGCTTCTTCAACACAATTTCTTCCTGCAGCGCGAGTGCGCGTGCGAACTCCGTCCTGCCGAGCCAGCACACCTGAAGATCGACAATCGCTGCGTTCATATCCGTGTTACTCCCGGGATTCCTAAGCTTGCCACCTCCTGCGAACGTAGATGCGTTAGTCCGATCGCGAGCGCATCGGCGGCATCTGCATCCGGCGTTTCCGTTAAACCGAGAAGGGCGCGCACCATGAACGCTACCTGATCTTTTCCGGCCGCGCCGCGCCCAACGGTGGATTGTTTGATTCGTCTCGGTGAATATTCGAATACCGGCAATCCGCTTTCTGTCGCGGCCAGAATGGCGGCGCCTCGCGCAGCTCCGAGGAGAATCGCGGTCTTATGGCTTTGCACGTAAATAACCGATTCGAGCGCGCAACAATCCGGTTCGTGTAGCCGAATGAGTTCGACCAACCGATCGCGGATCGCGACCAAACACGACGAAGAACGCAGCGAGTTGGCGTTGTGGATTGTTCCGAAATAGACGGAGCGCGGTTTACCATGGTTTGCATCGACAATCGCGACACCGGTGTTGCGCAGAGAAGCGTCAACGGCAAGCACGCGCATTATCGCTAATCTTAAAATCACCCCGTCCGGGTTCAACATGGAATCGACAACTTCCCAAACAACCGTTTTACTCGCGGCGAAATGTCGAACCCTTTGCTCAAACGAGCGGCGAACAAAGAATTGATCAGCGACCTGAAGATCATTGTCGTGATGATCACGATTCTCTCGAACGCTCCTTCATCATTCGCTACGACAAAAGGATTGAGCCAAATTGTGACGCCGGATTTGCAGAGAGAAGGGGATCTCTCTCTAAGTTTGCAAATTCAAGACAAGCGGATTGCAAACCCGTATCAGTTGCAAGCCGAGATGGGTCTGACGCAATGGGCGGAGTTTGCGGTGTTTCGCGGTTTTCAACCAGACGAGTGGATCTTTGGGACGGAAATCGGATTGCTAACGAAAGAGCCTTATCTTGTTTCCATTGGATTCGTGAATTGGTCGCCTCATCTGAATGAAGATCCTCAACCGTTTATCGAAGCAGGCTATTATACCGAACATCACAAGGTTATCGTCGGAGCCATTCACGCCGACTACAAAAACGAAGCAATCCTGGGATATGCCTACGACTTCAACGAAAGATGGCGAGTGCAGGTTGATTGGCAGAGCGGTTCTGAAAACTCGTCGACGATCGGTTTTACCTGCAACGTCACGCGCGATTTCCAATTCAATCCCGCAATCTATTTTAGCAATGATGATCTTCGGCGCGTCATGGGTTACATAGTCTTCACTTACACCCTCCATGTCTGGGGCGACAGAAAGGAAAGCAATGCGGCGTTTGCAAAAGACATGGAGTACGTTGCCGGTGCAAAATGATGCCCGAAAAATCGAAATCTCTGCGAAGCCGCATCAGCGCCGGGCTGCTCATGTTCCGGCGCAGGAACAATCAATTGGAAGTTCTGCTGGCGCATCCCGGTGGACCCTTCTTCGCCCGCAAAGATGACGGCATCTGGACAATCCCAAAAGGTGAGGCGGCTCCGGGCGAAGACTTACTGACACGAGCGCAGATTGAATTTGAGGAAGAGGTCGGAATCCGTCCCGAAAACATGCGAGGCTGGATTGAACTTGGGTCGATTAAACAAAAAGGCGGCAAAATCGTGCACGCCTGGGCATTCGAGGGCGATTTGCCGGAACCATTCAAATGCAAATCAAATCTATTCGAAATGGAGTGGCCTCCTCGTTCTGGCCGACGCAAGAAATTTCCGGAGATCGATCAGGCATGCTTCTTTTCGGAAGAAGTTGCCAGGCGAAAAATCAAGCCGACACAGGTGCCTCTTCTCGACCGCTTGTGCGCTGCAATCAAAGACTGATTCGTTCCGCTTCCAACACCGATCCATTCTAGTCGCAGCCAACGATGTTATGACAATGAGACTTGCCTCTCCCAATGAACAGGTAACCCCGAAAGATCGCCACGGGACGAGTCCGTCCAATTGGCGGACTTTCGGGGTCAATCGCTCCTCATCTTGGATGAAATGGTTCTCGAGGGTTTGGAATATTGAGAATATCAAGGTTGTCCGGCGCGTGATTGTTTCCGTAATCGGAGTGACCGTTCTGCTCATCGGCGTTGCCCTCCTGGTTTTGCCTGGACCGGCGTTTATCGTTATTCCGATCGGCCTGGCCATTCTTGCTACCGAGTACGCGTGGGCGCGGCGTTGGCTAAAAAAAGTTCGTCAAATGGCGAGCGATGTTGTTTCCAGCCGGGAACCTCCGATTCCCAAAGATTCTAGCGTTTAGCTTTAAGCGTGTTATCGAGACGGGTTAATTAAATCTATCGTCCAAGACAAGGACGACTCACTCATGGCAATGCCGGAGGTCTCTAGCTCGACGCCGATTGCTTCCTCGGAACGTGACGATGAAATCTTCCTCGAAGGACCACGTTCACGTTTCGAAGAGTTCTTCACACTGTTGAAAGTGATGCGCGATTTCCTGCGGGGATTCCGAACTCTTCACTTTGTCGGTCCATGCGTGACCGTCTTCGGCTCGGCCCGGATCAAGCCCAGCGATCCGCATTACGAGTTGACCAGAAAAATGGGCGCAGCCATTGCGGGTCTGGGCTTCACGGTCATAACCGGCGGCGGGCCCGGCATTATGGAAGCAGCAAACCGCGGCGCCAAAGAGGCCGGTGGCCGGTCAGTCGGATGCACCATCGAACTGCCATCCGAGCAACCAACAAATGTTTATCTGGATCGCTGCGTGCGGATGCATTATTTCTTCGCTCGCAAAACGCTGCTGATTAAATACTCCTATGCGTTCGTCGTTATGCCCGGCGGCGCAGGCACACTCGACGAGCTATTCGAAGCGCTCACTCTCATTCAAACCGGGAAAATCAAAAACTTCCCGATTGTGATCATGGGCACCGATTATTGGAGAGAGCTGCTCCATTTCATCGAAACAATGGCGCAGCGCGGAATGATCGCCCCCAGGGATTTGAGCCTGATCTACGCCACCGATTCAGTAGACGAAGCTATCGCGCACATTCAAAGCAAAGCCATCGAACCGTTTGGACTCAAGCGCGTCGCGCGTCCCCGACGCCCTGTTCCTTGGCTCGGAGAACGCGGCTTGTCGAAGTGACAAGCTGCTAGGTGCGCAGCGATGCAAGCTGCGGCGCGCGATTAAGACCGATCTCTATCTCGTGA
This sequence comes from Verrucomicrobiota bacterium, assembly GCA_046732875.1. GTDB lineage: Bacteria > Verrucomicrobiota > Verrucomicrobiia > Chthoniobacterales > UBA10450 > Udaeobacter. The sequence continues at coordinate 20,619 of JBKPOB010000172.1, forward strand.
TGGCGGCGAGGACTAAAAACACGCAGCCCACAACACCGAAAAGCAAACTCACAATCCAGAACGGACGTCTTCTTGTAAGCGCGGAGATTGCCGCGATGGCAATCGCGATTTGAAACATGGTCACCCCGCGCGCAAACACTTCATGCTTGTGAAAGTTTAATTTTGCAGCGGCTTGCTTCTGCTCGGCTTCCGATTTGATCTCTTCCTGCTCTTTCTCGTAACGTCGCGCGTTGATTGATCTGATTCGTTAGGCGCGCCGGTGAGCGACATTTTTGCATCAAGCACTGACGCCTTGATGCTCTTAGCCTGGTAATAGTTCCATTGATCGGAAGCTTCGATCTGATTCATCATCGCCTCGTTAGCATGTTCTCCGGAGAGCAGTCCTGCGATCGCAGCCATTACCGCCAGAATGGCCGTACTCAATGCCACCCATGAAATCCAGGTGATACCGCTGTGCTGTGCTGTCTCTTTTACGTGTTTGTGCAAATGCTCCAGAGGAACTTCCACTTCTTCCATGCGGAATCTTAGGGGCGACACTTACTGATTCAAGCGGGCATCGACAAGTGACGCGAGAGCGGCTTAATTCAGCAGCGAAATTACCATGAGCCAAGCTGCAACCGCGCTTCAAATCTGCCAAATCTGCAAGAAACCGAAGTCATCCCAAAGTGGAATGGTAGCGGAGTTAATCCGACCATCTCTACTCGAATTCATCAGGAAGCGTCTGCCTGGCTTGGATAACAAAGGTTTGATTTGTTTGGATGATCTAGGCGAATTCCGCAAAAATTACGTAAAAGAAGTCCTGGAGGAAGAAATCGGCGAGCTTTCCGCACTTGATCAAGAAGTCATCGAGAGCTTGCAACAACACGAGATTCTGTCCAACGACCTCAGCAAGCAATTCGAGAAGAAGCTGACCTTCGGCGAACGACTCTCCGACCACATCGCCGAGTTCGGCGGAAGTTGGAAATTTCTCATCTCGTTTGGCGCGGTGCTCCTGATCTGGATCGCCTTCAACGGCGTCCTCCTCGCGACGCGCGCTTTCGATCCGTATCCATTCATTCTCCTCAATCTAATTCTCTCCTGCCTTGCCGCTGTCCAGGCGCCGATCATCATGATGAGCCAAAACCGTGCTGAGGCGCGCGATCGCTTACGGGCGGAGAACGATTACAAAGTCAATTTGAAAGCCGAGCTTGAGATCCGGCACTTGCACGAAAAACTCGACCATCTCCTGCGCCGGCAATACAACCGTCTGTTCGAGATTCAACAGATCCAGATCGAATTGCTGGAAGAAATTGGTCACAAGCGGAAAGGCTGATTTTCATCTCTGTCGTTCCGACATTCCTTCATGTTCGATCCGATTCTTTGCGACAAATTCACGATAGAATGACTTGAATCGGCAGAAGACCGGTTGACGTCGCCGACGTTGTCGTTAGCAATAATGCGAGCGACTGCTCGGCTGAGGGTTGAGGGGTTCACAGACTAACAATCGGGAGGAAATTTATGTTGCGTTTGAAATCAATTTATTTTGCATTCTTGCCGGTATTCTTTTCGAGCTTAAGCGTCGTTGGGCAATGGTCTCCGGTTGATTCGGGGACGACTAGCAACCTGAACGGCGCTATTCTCCTTGATTTGGGAACAGGTTTCGTCGTGGGAGATACGGGCGCGATCCTGAAGAGCACCGACGCCGGAGCGACTTGGACGCCCCTTACTTCGGGCACAAGCGCGACGTTGCACGGCATCTATTTTCTTGATCCCAATGAAGGAGTCGCTGTCGGCGACAGCGGCACAATTCTTCGCACGACGGACGGAGGCGCTGCGTGGCAAAGCGTTACCAGTGGCGTGGTCGACACTCTTAGATCGGTCTCGTTTAACGGACCAAACGGAATTTGCGGAGGCGACTCGCAAGATATTCTCTACTCAACCGACTCAGGAGCATCGTGGCAGATCGGTCAGAGTGGATTTTTTGGTGGCGGATTCCCGGGTGCTCAGATGTTAAGCGCAACCATAGGATTTGTTGCCGGACAGAATTCGATCTTTCAGGCTTTGCTCGGCAATACGACTGACGGCGGAGCCAGTTGGAATTTTCAGCCCTTCTATTTCGACGGGAACGAGGGCGGCGCTAATGACGTGTTCTTCTTCGATCAAATTACCGGCCTCGTCTCAGGAACTATTTTCGACGGGCGAGGCGCTCTTACGAGAACAACAGATGCCGGACTGAATTGGTCAACAACAATTTACGATCAAGCAGTGGAGGGCCTTGCTTTTCCCTCAGCCGATAGTGGGTTCGCCGTTGGCTCGGGCGGCAGAATTCTCCACAGCACAGACAGCGGAACTACCTGGACTGATCAAACAAGCGGAAGTACTGCAAATCTCCATGATGTCTCGTTTGCCAGCGACGCATTGACAGGCATCGCAGTCGCCGATGGCGGCGTTATTCTTCGGACAACAACTGGCGGTGAGCCATCACCAATTCCTACACCTACACCAACGCCGACACCTACATTGACTCCGATCCCGACTCCGTCAGGGACACCGTCACCTTCACCAACATCGACACCAAGAGCGACACCGCGGCCTCGGCCCACGCCTCACCCGCGTCCAACGCTGCCGTAAAGACATAGCTCGATAAACGTGAACGTCTTGAAATCGCTGAAGTTTACCAGCAAATCCTTAAGTCCGCCAAATTGTGAACATCATGAATCTGAGAATCTCTTTGTCTTTGTTGAGCCTTGCGGGCATCTGCGCGACATGCCTGGCTACCCAGGCCGGGCATAGCGGGGACGTCGCTATAACGGGTCTCTCAAAGCATCATGACATTGCCGGCTCACCTAATTCACGCTGGGTCTGGCAAAACCCTCGGCCTCAAGGGAACACGCTCTACGGTGTGTCTTTCGCGGATGCCAACACAGGAACTGCCACTGGCGACAACGGAACCATCATCCGAACAACCGACGGCGGTAACAGCTGGGTCATTCAATCGAGCGGAACAACGAATACATTGTACGGCGTCTCGTTTACTGACATCAATCGCGGGACAGCCGTCGGCGCTGCCGCCACAGTCCTGAAGACTACCGATGGCGGTAACACCTGGTCCGGTCAAACCAGCGGTACGGCCAATGGCCTCCTGGCAGTCTCATTTACTGATGCGAACACGGGAACTGCCGTTGGCGAGAATGGAACAATTGTCAGAACAACAGATGGTGGAAATACCTGGGTGAACCAAACCAGTGGAACAACCAACAATCTGAATGCCGTTTCGTTTACCGATGCGAATAACGGAACGACTGTTAGCTGGTATGGCAAAATCTTCAGGACAACAGACGGCGGTGCTAACTGGAGTGACCAGGTCAGTGGGTCTGAGAGCTTTCTCTACGGGGTGTCGTTTACTGACGCAAATAATGGGACGGCTGTAGGCGAGGCTGGGACGATCCTCAGAACGACTGACGGTGGGGCTAACTGGGCCGCGCAGACGAGCGGGACCACGAGTTTCCTCTGGGGCGTTTCCTTTACTGACACAAACAACGGAACAGCCGTGGGTAGCGATGGAACTATTGTGCGAACAACCAATGGAGGAAACACCTGGATCTCTCAGACAAGTGGGACTACTGGCACGCTGATTGCGGTTTCATTTGCGGACGCGAACGTTGGCACGGCTGTTGGCAATTCTGGCTTGATCATTGCAACAATCAACGGAGGAGCCAACTGGGTTAGTGAATCACGTGCAGTGACTACTGGTTCACTGGAGGACGTTTCTTTTACCGATCCGGACACCGGCACCGCTGTTGGCGAAGGCGGGACAATTGTCAGAACAACGGATGGAGGGAATAACTGGATTGCGCAAACCAGTGGAACGACAAACTGGCTTTTAGGCGTCTCATTCTCAGACGCGACTCATGGGACGGCGGTAGGTGACTTTGGCACAATCGTCAGAACAACCGATGGAGGGAACAACTGGGTCCCGCAGGCAAGCGGAACAACACAGAATGATCTCTGGGGCGTCTCCTTTGCAGACGCGAATCATGGAACAGCTGTAGGTTTCTTTGGCACGATCCTCAGTACTACCGATGGGGGCAATATTTGGACAAGCCAATCAAGCGGGACTACCAATCCTATTGTTGGGGTTTCCCGTACGGATGTTAGCACCGGAACAGTTGTGGGCGGCGCTGGCATAATCCTCAGAACAACCGATGGGGGGAACAGCTGGGTCCCGCAGATAAGTGGAACGGAGGCTGATCTCTCGCGGGTCTCGTTTACCGATGCGAATAATGGGACGACTGTCGGTCAATTTGGCACAATCCTTAGAACAACTGACGGAGGCAGCACTTGGGTACCACAATCAAGTGGAACGACCGAGGTGCTTTCAGGAGTTTCCTTTACCGATGCTAATCGCGGAACGGTCGTTGGCTGCCTTGGTATCATCCTCCGGACAACAGACGCAGGAGAAACCTGGGTACGTGAAACGAGTGGAACAAACTATTGTCTTTCGAGAGTCTCGTTCGCGGATGCCGACACTGGAACAGCCGTTGGTTTTGGTGGCACGATCCTACGGAGAGAGTTAACCCCAAGACCGACTCCAACTCCGAGGCCCATCCCAACACCAAGGCAGCGGCCCACTCCGCCACGTTAAGGCTAGCGTTCGTTTCGAGGGTATGAGGGCACTTCTGGGAGAAATCGAGGCAAATGAACGCTCAAAGAAAATTCTCCTCTCCCTGCAAGGGAGCGGCCGGCAACAATTTCAGCAAGTTAACCACAAACCATAAAACATAATCCTAACACACCTATGCGAGTAACAAATCCTAGAATCCCATTGACTATCCTCGGCCTTGCAGCTTCCTGCGGCCTCCTACTGGCCATCCACGCCGGACAGGCTCGAAGTGGCACAGCGCTCACCATGTCGAGTAAAGTTCCTGCTGGCTCGGCGAGTTCTCAATGGCACTGGCAAAATCCTCTTCCGCAGGGTAACAGTCTTCGAGGCGCCTCCTTTGTCGATGCCAACATTGGCACTGTCGTGGGCGAATACGGGACGATCGTTCGGACGACGGATGGCGGAAACAGCTGGACAATTCAAGCCAGCGGAACAACACAAACTTTGTGGGCCGTCTCCTTCACAAATGCAAATAACGGAACCGCTGTTGGTGAAGGCGGCACCATCCTTGGGACCACAGACGGCGGCGATCATTGGGCTAGTCAGCCAAGCGGAACAACTCTTCAGCTTCGTGGAGTTTCCTTCACAGATGCAAATAATGGGGCGGCTGTTGGTGAAGGTGGTACCATCCTTAGGACCACAGACGGCGGAAACAGCTGGGTCCCTCAATCAAGCGGGACCGGGGATACACTGTTCGGTGTTTCCTTTATCGATACGAATACGGGAACAGCAGTGGGCGGAGCGTGCGGAATCGGCGGAGAAAGCACGATCCTGAGAACAACCGATGGTGGAGACACGTGGGCCCCCCAGGCAAACCCGGGAACGGTGTGTCTTTTCAAAGTTTCGTTTACCGATGCCAATACCGGAACAGCGGTCGGCGATGGAGGCCTGATTCTCAGAACGACTAATGGGGGGAGCAGCTGGTCCCCTCAGATCAGCGGTACCACAAAGACCTTATATGGAGTTTCGTTCACGGACACGAATAACGGAACCATTTGCGGATTCGAGCTGGGCGGCACCGGTATAATTCTCAGAACGACTGACGGAGGCAACAACTGGATTGAGCAGACGAATTACTCACTCCCGCAAGGCGCGAACGCTTTCTACGCCGTCTCCTTCACCGACGCAAACACTGGAACAATTGTCGGCAATGCGGGCATAACTCTTCAGACAACCAACGGTGGAGAGCAATGGAACAGTCAGCCGGTTGTCACATTCAATTTTCTATATGGAGTGTCGTTTACCGACGCGAACACGGGGACTGCTGTGGGCTATGAGAACCCGGACGGCATGATTTTACGAACGACAGACGGCGGTAACACTTGGGTGCGTCAATCAAGTGGAATAGGTGATCCCTTTGCCGGTCTGAACTTTTTCGGAGTGGACTTCGTCAATTCCAATGTTGGAACCCTTGTAGGCCAGGATGGCATCATCCTGAGAACAACCGATGGTGGTAGCAACTGGGATCAACAGACGAGCAACACGGCTGACTCGCTTTATGCCGTGCATTTCAGCGACGAAAATCACGGAGCAGCCGTGGGTTTTCTAAGTGGAACAATTGTCACAACGACCGATGGCGGGCAAAACTGGGCTGCTCAAACCAGCCAGGCAACAGGCCTCCTCGGAGTTTTTCTTATCGATGCCAATGTTGGGACCGTCGTTGGCAATGACGGTGTGATTTTGAGAACAACTGATGGTGGACAAAGTTGGACCCCTCAAACAAGCGGGACAACCAATCAGCTTCGAGCCGTCTGGTTTGCAGACACTAACACTGGTACCGTAGTAGGTGATCAAGGGACGATTCTAAGAACAACAGATGGTGGTCAGAGCTGGGTTCCTCAGTCCAGCGACGTGTCTGAGATCCTTCTAGGTGTCTCTTGTACAGATGCGTCCAATGGAACAGCAGTTGGACAATTGGGGACAATTCTAAGAACAACGGACGGAGGCCAGACCTGGACCCGTGAGGAAAGTGGCACAAACCAGGACCTCTACAACGTCTCCTTTACCGAGACAAACACAGGAAATGCAGTAGGCGCCTTCGGTACGATTCTAAGAACAACTGCTCAAGGTCCTACGCCGACGCCGACACCGACTGCATCGCCTTCGGCAACGGTTAGCCCAACACCGACAGCTACTCCAACACCTAGTGCTACACCAAGCGTTACACCTAGGCCGCGTCCCACTCCGCACCCTCGTCCGACTCCACCGCAGTAGAAGCCAGTTCATGAATGGTTCCGATCCGCACAGTTTTGGGAGGCTGTCGGCCCGGGGCGCGCCCCGCGGTCGCGCCCTACCAAACCGTTAGCTCCTATTTTCAGATAGCTTGCAGATCGCAGGTGCTGATTTCCCAGCGCTCGTAACAGTTGTGTTATCTTTTTCGGCAGAAGTCAGCAATCTTTCTGGCTTTTCTGGACAACGATTTTTGCTTGACATCTTCCGAATCTCCTGCGCAGCATTCGGCCTTAGCGCCGAATCGCATAGTGTCAGCTGTGGTTCGGTATCGATGAAAAATCGAAATCGAAAACCCCTAACAAGTTCAGGATAGAAGAAGGAATAAACAATGAAACGATCAAATCCAGTAATACGAATCGCCTTTTTGCTGGCAACCACGTTTACGACGGTATTTTTGTCGCAAGCTGGATCGAGTGACAAACATATCAGCGCAGCGCACCAGAAACAGACCGCCGCCCATGCCATCCACATTGTGGATCAAAACGGACGGCCCGCCGTAAGCGGAGTGCCATCGGGTGGGAGCCAGATCTTCGATGTGGCGGTGGGCCAGGGGGGCGATCTGTTTGTGCCGGACACACTCAACATCTCGGTCGGCGACACGGTGCGGTGGACCTGGGCAGAGGGCGGCCACAGTGTCACCAGCGGCGATCCATGCACGGCCGATGAACAGTTTTGTTCCCCTGATGATACGAACTGCGACCAGGGCACGCTTTCCGGCCAAGGAACGGTGTATGAGCACACCTTTGACCAGGCCGGCACCTATAATTACTTCTGCTTCGCGCATTGCGCCATCGGCATGACTGGCGTGGTCAATGTTATCTCCCCTTCGGATACCCTTCTTTATGGCTCTACCGGCGACCTTAATGCCGGCGGCGGTGGCCGGCTCTGGCTGATTGACGTCACAACACAGACCCCATCCCTGATAGGCGATACTGGTTTCGATCGCCTCGCCGGTATCGCATTTGATAGCAACGGCACCCTTTATGGTGTCTCGGGAGGAGCCACTCACCCCCCAAGCACTTTGTTGACCATCGATCCCACGAACGGCAACGCGACTGTCATCGGGTTGATCTCTGATCCCACCCAGGGTGTTGACGGGCTCCGATTCAACTCACAGGGCGTTCTTTATGGATCCTCGTGGGATAACGTTAACAGTGTCGGTAAGCTCCTTACAATCGATCCCTCGAACGGAAACGTCCTTAGCTCGTTGACGCTGCTAGGCAACGGGGACTCGTTCTGCGCGGGAATCGCTTTTAGTCTATTGGATATTTTATATGGTTCGCGCGGGAATGGCAGTCGCAACGAAGATATTGATCTGATTGATCCAGTTACCGGAGTGATGACGCCTATCGGCCCGCTGGAAGCCATTATCTCTGATGTGGTGTTCGCTCCTGATGGTAACTTCTACGGGAGCTCTCCTACTGGCGATCTCTACTCGATCGACCCCATCACAGGCGTGAAGACACTCTTGTTCAACACAGGTATTCCGCAATTCTCCGGCCTGGCAGCAGTGCCGGCAGGTCCTACGCCTACGCCTACACCGACGCCGACAGCTACGCCAACTGTAACCCCGACTCCAACGCCGTCGGCGACACCATCTGCTACACCGTCGGCGACGCCTACACCTACACCAACGCCGACACCCGGCGGAAGGCCGACGCCGACGCCACGGCCTCGCCCGACACCCCACCCCCGGCCATAATGCCGGGTTGAAATTCTTACGCGGGAACTCGCGAAAGAAACTCGCGAGTTCCTGCGGTGGCCCCAGCACGCTCCATCTTCGCACGCTAGCGAAGACCGCATCGTCTCCTCCGAAGGTGGACATATTTTGCAGATGCGTTGAGTCGCCCCGGCGATCATTTCGCCTGGTTTGCAAGCGAACTAGCAAAAAGGAGCCGCCCGCGGTCGAGCGTGCGATTCTCCTGAAGGAAGACACGTTTTATGCGACGAGGAATTTTTCGGTCCTGTGTGCTGTTGATTGCGACCTTGATGTGCGCCCCAACGGGCGCGTTTTCGGTCGCAGCTCAGGAACCTGCGCGTACCCAGGAAGGAGTTATCACAACCTTTGCACCGATTGTCGAGAAAGTGGCGCCCAGTGTAGTCACGGTGTTCACCACCCAGACGGTGTCGCGCGGGCCGGCGCCGTTTCCATTTTCCGACGACGCGCTGCGACAATTCTTCGGGGGACAGCTTCCACAGAGGCAGGGTAAGCAAACCCTTCAAGGGCTTGGCTCGGGCGTGATCGTCAGCTCAGATGGATACATTCTCACTGCCAATCACGTCGTCTCGGGCGCGGCGGAAATCATGGTGGGGCTCGGCACGGAGCTGCGCAAATACAAGGCAAAAAAAGTCGGCACCGATTCAGGGACCGATGTTGCGTTGTTGAAAATCGAGGAGAAAAATCTACCCGGGATCACGTTCGCCGACAGTGATAAAGCGCGAGCGGGCGACATTGTGCTCGCAGTGGGAAATCCATTCGGACTGCGGCAAACGGTCACCATGGGAATCATCAGCGCCATCGGCCGTGGCGGCGTGGGCATTGTTGATTATGAAAATTTCATCCAAACCGATGCGGCGATTAATATGGGCAACTCTGGCGGCGCGCTGGTGAATATTAAAGGCGAGTTGTTAGGCATTAATACTGCGATTTTCAGCCGAACGGGTGGAAATCAGGGTGTCGGCTTCGCGATTCCCGCCAATCTTGCGCGGGATGTGATGCAGAGTCTGCGTGAAAAAGGCCGGGTCGTGCGCGGGTACATCGGCGCGTCCGTGCAAACGCTTACTCCCGAGCTGGCCGAAGCGATGAAGCTCAAGGAGCAGCCGACGGGCGCGCTGGTCGGCGAGGTCGCGCCGAACACTCCGTCACAAAAAGCAGGGATGAAAACTGGCGATGTGATTACCGCAGTTAACGGAAAGAAAATAAGCGATGCGCGTGAGCTGCGTTTGATGATTGGCTCGATGGCGCCTGGCAGTAAGGCGCAGATACAGGTAAACCGTGAAGGTCAGACGAAAACGTTCGATGTTCAACTTGTTGAGATGCCTCCGGGCGCGGCCGAGGAAGAGGGTCCAGAAGTGCCTCCAGAAGAAAGTGCACAGCCTGAGAAAACCACTGTTTTCGGTGGGGTCGCGGTCGCGGATGTCACCGACGACATTCGCAGCGCGCTAAATCTGCCGCGGGACGTCCAAGGGGCGGTGATTGCAGAAGTCGATGCCGATTCGCCTGCTGGAAAAGCTGGTCTTCACGAAGGCGACGTGATCCAGGAAGTAAACAAGCAGCCGGCCAAAAATGCGAAGGACCTGGTCGCCGCGAGTAAAAAATTGAAGCCTAACGAAAAGATTCTGATACGCGTCTATAGCCAGGGCCGCAGCGGCTACGTCGCGCTGGAACCGAAATAGCGTCCCGTCTGGTTGCACTCTTTGGATCCGGGGAACGCACGCTTGCAGCGTGCTGGCGAATGCATTCTGCGTTCGCGAACTTTTGCGAATGGACAGTCTATAGAAGTTCATTTCGGCAGAATGCCGAAACCAGCACGCTGCAAGCGTGCGCTCCCCAGAATTCCGTCGAACACGTTTAGCGATGTTTTTCAGCCACGTAGGGACGCGGCGGCAGTTACCCTCAAATATCCAAAAGCACGCGGGCTTTCCAGCCGCCATCGTGCTTCTCAATAGAAAAACCATGGAGCGTGACCGCTTTCACGTCAGCGCGCTGCTGATGACGAGTGTCGTCCAATGGTTCTCCAGCGACTTTCGATTTCAAAAAATATCCTTCGTTTTTCTGGTCAATCTGTATCTCGTACGCTCGCAATAAAAGACGTTTGGCGTCTTTGAAATAAATAAGCTCCTGCAAAAAATCGAAGAGCAACATTTCAATGTTGTCGTTCGAGAGTGCGATTCGCCGCGTCTCACGCGACTCGATTGCCTCGAGATTGTCTATCATCACGTTCATCGTCGCGTCAGCCGCCGCTGTGAACAATTCCGGCAGATCGCGTCCGATCGCTTCAAACGCGATATCGGCAGTTCCGACGTCCTCCAAGTAATGGTATGACATTTATGGCTTGAAAGGATGTCATGTCTCGGCAACGAGCCGCGAATTCCTGTAGGGCGTTTCTGTGAAAACGCCAAACCATGTGTTGGCGTCTGACACAGACGCCCTACAAACCGTCATATTCGCTTTGGCGCAATTTGGTGTTTTCAGCGAGCTCATTGCTGACATTTCTTGAGGGATTCAATAATCGCTTCCTTTTCCGACAAAACTTTTTTCCCGATGAAAACCAGCTCTGTCTCGTTGGTCTCAAACGGTTCCAACTCCCAGCGACCCGCGACAAAATTAAAAAGCTGCGCCCCATCGGGAAAGCGAACGAAACCTTTCGCCCGGATCACGCTCGTTGGCAGAGTGTCCGCGAAACGTTCGAAACAATCGCGGGAGAAAATTTTGTCGGCGCTGAACGTGAACGATTCGAATTCTAATTGATGTTCATGCTGGGGCGGCGCGACCTTTTTCTCGCGTCCTATGCCGAACAAAAGTTCGGGATCGATACGGCAGCGCTTCGTGCGAATAATTGCCGCGGTCGAATTGATTTCGCGCAGCTTGATTTCGAGCGATTCGATTTGGTTCGCGTCGGCAAGATCGATCTTGTTCAAAAGCAAAATGTCCGCGCCTTCGATCTGCAGCCGGGTGGTGTGACCCAGCTCCGGAAAGCGAACCAGCATGTCTGCATCGATAACCGAAACGACTCCGTCTAATCTGCATTGCGGCAGCGCTTCCTGAATGTTGAACACGAGTGCTTCGGGTTCGGCGAGGCCAGTGGTCTCGACGATGATCATTTCGGGCGAAACCTTCTTGATGATCTCAGTTACCGCTGCTTCGAATTCGCCGAGCAACGAGCAGCAAACACAACCGCCGCCGAGCTCTGCGATTCGCACGTTTTTGCCTTCGATCACTTTTGTATCGATCGCGATCTCGCCGAATTCATTCATTACGATGGCGATCTTAGCCAGGTGGGTGGCTAAAATGTGGCGAAGCAGTGTGGTCTTCCCGCTGCCCAGTGGACCGGTGACTAACGTAATCGGCGTGCGCATCTGCATCAGGAAACTATCCTTTCACGTTCCCGATAGGCGTGAATCGCACGACCGGCTTGCTAATGCCCGCCAGTTCCGTCGCGGCAATTACTTCATCAATGTTCTTGTAAGCGGGCCCGGCTTCCTCGGCCAGTCCGGCCCACGACGTGCTGCGGACGTAAATGCCGCGCGCTTCCAGATCGCGCTGGAGTTGTTTGCCGTGCCATTGCTTGCGCGCCTTGGTACGGCTCATGGTGCGACCGCTTCCGTGCGCCGTGCTAAAAAATGTTTCTGCGCCCGATGCTGTGCCCACGAGCAGATAAGAGCCGGTTTCCATCGAGCCGCCAATGATCACCGGCTGACCAATGTCTCGGTAACGCGGGGCCACTTCGTCATGTCCCGGTCCAAATGCGCGCGTCGCGCCCTTACGATGAACGAGCAATCGTTTTTCTTTTCCATCCACAACGTGGCGTTCCAGCTTCGCGGTGTTGTGCGCGACGTCGTAGATCATCCGCATTCCGAGGTCCTCGGCGCTGCGACCGAACACTTCGGAAAAAACTTCACGAATGCGATGGAGAATCACCTGCCGATTGGCGAATGACATGTTCAGTCCGCATTTCATCGCGGCGAAATAATCGCGGCCTTCCGGTGAGTCAAAAGGCGCGCATGCAAGCTCGCGATCCAAAATTTTGATTCCATATCTCGATTCCATCACTTTCAGAAACTTCTGAAGATAATCGGTGGCGACCTGGTGCCCAAAACCGCGGCTGCCGCAGTGAAACATCACGACGACCTGGTTCGGGATCGTGATTCCAAATTTTTCCGTGAGCTGCTTGTCCCGCACGTCTTCTGGTCGCACGACCTGCACTTCGAGGTAATGGTTGCCGCTGCCGAGCGTTCCGACCTGATTGTAACCCCGATCAACTGCGCGTTCGCTGATCTTGGACGCATCCGCGCCAGAGATGCAGCCATTTTCTTCGGTGAGCCCGAGGTCTTCCTCCCAGCCGTAATCGTGCTCGACGCACCAGCGCGCGCCCCGTTCGACAAGGTCGCGAAAATCCTCACGCGATAATTTCAAGAACCCGTGACTTCCAACTCCTGCAGGAACGCGTTCGTAAAGCCGGTCCACGATCTGATGCAAGTGCGGCTGCACATCGTCCTGCGTGAGATTGGTGATAACCAGGCGCATACCGCAGTTGATATCGAACCCAATGCCGCCAGGTGAAATGACGCCCCCTTCGTGCACGTCCATCGCTGCGACGCCGCCAATAGGAAATCCATAACCGCTGTGGCCATCGGGCATGCAGAGCGCGTAACGCGTGATACCAGGCAAAGTGGCGACATTGCTGATCTGCTGGTAAACTGCCTCGTCCATTTCGCGAACAATTTTTTCCGTCGCGATGATCCGAGCAGGCACGCGCATGCCTTGCTTGTAGGTCGCAGGCAATTCCCAAACCGTGTCCGAAATTTTTTGCATGTTCTCAATGATGGTCATCTGGCGTGTGCTCTAACAAACAAATCGTTTTTCCCGATAAACTCCCTCGTATCGCAAAACGTGGCCGCCATCGCACTGTCTGTTACGCCCTCACTTTTGGACTGCGACAGCACCGCGCCTCGCTTCGCTCAATTAGCACGTACGAGTAAGCTGAAAATGCGGGCCGGTATTTTCAGGGCGAGCGCTACACTCGCCCCATCATTGTTCGCCCGCGGCTAACGATTTGCTGCCAGTTTGCGGCGCGCAGCAATGTCGGCTGCGACAATCTGATCGATGCTGGCGATCACTGGCTTCGCCCACGCCCTGCCCGACTCGCTGTTGTAATGAACCCCATCGCCACCGGTTTTCCCCAGGACGTAACGCGTGAATCGACGTGAATCGATCACTGGATCGCCCCGCCGAACCGATTGCTGGATCAGCCGGTAGATCCGATTCTGCACCTTTGAGAATCGCGACGAATCGGGCGGGCCGATCCAGATCATCTTTCGTGTGCCGCCACGGTGCACCGCGCTAACGAATCGCTCGAGGACATCTCGGATTTGATTGTCGGAAAGAGACTGATCCATCCAGTTTGTGCCCAACTGAACAATCACGATTGTCGGCTTGTACCGCTCGATCAGTGTCTCAATCTTGGGCGTGGCTACGGCTGGCGGCCTTCTGCCGTCATGATAATCGCGATAAACGTCGCTCGTGGGCGTCTTCTCGCGGTAGCCGCACCGCGTATGAAACACCGGTTCATATTGCAACCAATTTTCCGGTGACGACCCGCACGATGCGAAAAAGGCCACGTTCTGGCGCCCGAACTGGCGTTCGAGATGTTCCCGCACCGCATCGCCAAAACCGGCCACAGATAACGAATCGCCAATCATCAACACCTTCGGTGGTGGCGGAGGAGCAGACGTCTTTGGTTGCCTATTGGCCAATACCAAGGAGCCGATGACAACCAGCAAGCCGAGCGAAAATGAAACGCAGCGAATCATTGGCGACCAATGCTTCTTATCGCCCGCTTTTGGGATATCGCGCTTCATCCTGGACGCGAATGTAGGGTTCCAGATCGATCCGGCCGGAATCGTCCTTCGATTTTACTGTGCTCCAAAGCGAGCCGTCTAACGTGCGCAACTGAAGCTCGTAGGTCCGGCCGATTCGAAATTTCCCGAGTGATTGCGACTGGAGACCGATGTAAGCCGGGTGCATCACCAGGATTTGTTTCTCGCCATACTCGCCCGCAATCAAGTCTTCCACATCGTAAACAAATCCGACCAGAAATTCCTGATATGGCAGTAACTCCTCGCGTCGAATCGGCTTCGTTTTGTAAACGAGCTTCGCCTTTACGATCAACGACGCCGTCGCAGGCGTTGCGCTCGGAGCAGACACGCGCGTCTCCGCTGTTGCCAGTCTCGCCAATGATTCGCTGAGTGGCCGCACATTCGACCATGACTGCGCAGAGAGATCGCGATCGATCTCTCCCCACACGTTGTCCGTCCACCTGTTCATGTCTTCGCCGACGAAATGCTCCTTATCTGGATCCATGTGTTTGTAGGGATAGGCGACCAGTTTTCGACTATCGATTACGTGCGTTACGCTGCCGATGTCCTTCTCTGTTTGTTCGAACACGAACTCCTGAACTTCGTCTGAAACGCGCCCGGACTTGGGCGGCGCGACCCAGTAAATCTTTCGCAACTTCGACGGCGGCGTAATCGCGTTCTTAACGAATGGTACGAGGTATTTTCGCAACATCGGCCCGTCCCGGTCGGGCTTAACTTTTTCGCGGCCTGAAAACAAGCCGAACAGGTTCCCACCGGTTTGCATAACGAGTATATCCGGCTGGATCGCGGCAAGAAGGTCGTCCAGCTTCGGAACCGCGTGCGATTTCGGAGTATGGCCGCGCGTCATTCCGTAAATATCGCGCAGTTCCTTAATCGCATGCGAATCCGGCAGCGATTCAACGCTCCAGTAACCACAATGTGTCTGAACGTGCGCAAACGGTTTCTCCTTCAACCAGCTCAACGGATTCGTGCCGCACGTGCAATAGGTGAAAACCGATTTCACTCTCGGATCGGCCCGGAATTTTTGGTCGAGCCGTTTGCCGAATCCGCACAACCCGAGCGAATCGCCGAGTATCAATACCGTGAGATCGCGCGGCGGTTCGGCCGGAGCTGGAGTGTCTTGAGCAAGAGAAGAACCGGCGATGCTTGACGCAATTGCCGCGATGGCTAGCCGCTTTGAAAAACGTTGAGCGTTGGAGGTTGGCATTTCCTCACTGAGCCACAGGCACTTTGTCCCAGCCTTGGTCTGACTCGGTGAATTCGCGCGCGGCGAAACACCAGACGATCAGTTTTTTCTTAGCAAGATAATCGGGGTCTTTCCGAGCGTGCCGATACAGACTGACCCGGACTGAGGTGGCGCCCGAGCCACGCGTCCCTATCAAATCAGGCGCAAAGCCGTTCTCGTACGCAAGTTGGTCAAGCAAACCAGATTTCTCCGCAAGAAAATCGTGAAATACGAGCGTGTGGCTGTCGCCAATAATCAGCAACGGACAGTTGGGATCGGGAGTTGTTGCCGCGCCCGTTTCTTTGTCGCTGATCGTTCGGACCGCGATCTTTTCCGGCTCGAGCTTCTTCGTTTTAGGTCCGGCAAGCTCGCCAAGGTCCCCTTTGATCGTGGTTTCTTTCCATTCGGCCGCGTAATTTTTCCGCGGCTGCCCGGCGAGTTTCTCGTGAATTTTCTCCTTGATCGTTTGGGCCGCGAGAACACATCCAAATCCAGACCAGTGCGAATCGGTCTTGCAAAAAACGGGGCCGTGCTCGCTGGTGCGATTTTGGAGGAACACTGCCGCAAGATCGACCACGTCAAGTCCGCGTTTCCGCAGCTCGTCGTAAAACCGAGCAAGGTATGGAGCCGCCGTTTCACCATGCAGATCGACGTCGGGCAAAATTTTCTCCGGATAAATTGCTGCCTTCGGCGGGACCGGCATTAGGAGCAGATCGATCCCGCGCCGTTTCAATTGATCATGAAAGTCGACAATTGCCGGAATCGGATCGGTCGATTCGGGTTTATGTGCGCGGCTGACCTTCGCCGCGTCGGCGCCCCAGAATTGGCCGACCGAGAGAAATCGAATATCGCTGGAAAGAAAGAACCAGCCATCCACGCCCGCGGTCACTGCCGCGTTTTCACTTTGAGCCACGCGTGATTTGGCCGCCAGTTCGTTAACGAATTTTTGTTGCCACTCCGACAGTGGACCCAAGTCGCCCGCGAAGGCTTTTGGGACAGCCAAACAGGCGAGGATAGCTGCGTAAAAACAAGAATTGCGGGCGATGCGGAAAGTTTGTCCTACAAGACGACCCTGAGGATCCAGAAACTGGAGACGGCCCGCCCCCGGCCCGAAATTCCCCGCGACGCGAGGGCGCGTCGGCTCCAAAGATCTGTGGATGCCTGACAAGATTCGCATCGACTTCAAGAGAAGTTTTCCTATAACCGTATTGCGGAAAAAAGCACCAAATATCGAGCGTGGTATTTAGCTCTCATATTTTCATCTACTATTTTCTGCCTTTCGCGCTGCTCGTTTATTACGCGCTGTTTCGCGCGCGGCAACGCTGGCGTAACGCCTGGTTGATTGTTGCCGGATACACATTTTACGGCTGGGCCGAGCCGAGGTTCATGGCGCTCATGTTCGGCACAACGTTTATCGACTGGCTCATGAGCCTGGTCATCGCACATAACACATGGCAAGTCTGGCGAGTCTGGCATCAGCCGGTGAAAATTGTCGACCCGGAGCACCGCAAGACGCGCGTCCGGCGGACGGCTATAACGATCTCGATCGTCTGCAATCTCGTTGTCCTGGGTTTTTTCAAGTACTTCAACTTCGGCGTCGATACTTACAACTCGCTGGTGCAAGGCCTCGGATTGCAGGGCACGCAATTGAACACGTTTTTTCGCGTGGTGCTTCCACTCGGCATCAGCTTTTACACGTTTCAAGCGCTCAGCTACACCATCGACGTCTATCGCGGCAACGCCGAGGCGATGGCCAACTTTATCGATTTCTCCTGTTTCGTTTCGATGTTCCCACACCTTGTCGCCGGACCGATTCTGAAATTTTCGTTTCTCGCCGATCAACTCAAAAATCGCCGGCTTACATCCGATAAATTCGCGCGCGGCGTCGCGTTTTTCATGATGGGCGTGGCAAAAAAGGTTTTGCTGGCGAATCCGTGCGGCAAAATCGCGGACACAGCATTTGACGCTGGCTCGATTCAAACGCTCGACGCGTGGTTCGGATCGCTCGCCTATTCGTTCCAGATTTACTTCGATTTCAGTGGTTACTCCGACATGGCAATCGGGCTCGGCCTGATGTTCGGATTCGTTTTCGCGAAAAATTTCGATTCACCATATCTCGCGCAATCGATCACTGATTTCTGGCGCCGCTGGCACATCTCGCTTTCAACCTGGCTGCGCGAATATCTTTACATTCCGATAGGCGGCAACCAGCACGGCCTTCCTCGCACGTACGCGAACCTCATTATCACAATGCTTATCGGCGGACTATGGCACGGCGCATCGTGGAACTTTGTGATCTGGGGCGGACTTCATGGCGGGATGCTCGCATTCGAGCGCAGCCAGGGCCGCAAAGGCGTTTATCATAATTTGCCCAAGCTAGTACGAATCGCTCTCACGTTTGTGATCGTGACGATTGGCTGGGTGTTCTTTCGCGGCGGAA
Organism: Verrucomicrobiota bacterium; assembly: GCA_046732875.1. GTDB lineage: Bacteria > Verrucomicrobiota > Verrucomicrobiia > Chthoniobacterales > UBA10450 > Udaeobacter. Next base: position 38,757 of record JBKPOB010000172.1, read on the forward strand.
CGTTACGGGGCGCCGTCCAATATCTCGGCGCGATGTTTCACATCAATCACGCGTTCCCCAATGCGGCGTTGATTAGCGGTCTGATTTACAAACCCTATTACATTTTATCGATTCTGATCGCAGGAATCGTTGTTTGGTTTGGGAGACAGACTTGGGATTGGAGTCAGGAAATGACCTGGCCGAAGACTGTGACGTGTTTCGCACTCGGCTGGCTCGCGTTGATCGTCCTGGCTACGCAGGAATACAACCCTTTTATCTATTTCATTTTCTAGCGCGTTGAAGACGTCAACAAAACAAGCATTCCGACGGATGAGATGGCAGGCTCCCCCTGTTCCGCCGAAATATTCGCTGCCAAGATATGCCGACCCCACTCCGGGGGGAGCACCGGAGTATCGGAAACTTCCGCGCGAAGAGGAAGCCGAGCTTGCCCTAAAGAATACGAAGTTTGCGCCGGGAACGCGGCCAACTCTGATTGCGCTGTTCTTGTTAACCATTGTCACTGTTCCAACGATTCAGCTAGTTGGCGAATTTCGCGCGGCAGGTTCGATCAGCCGGTTACCAATGATTTCCATCTTCAAATCGTTGCCGTGGCTTCCTCATTCTGAAGATCTGAAACGCGTCGAGCGCACGTTGGAAAACGAGTCGTTAGTTTCACAATGGCTCCTGCCGCGGATGCAATATCTGCTCACTGTGCTGTTGGGCGCTGGCAACGAACAGGTTTATTTGGGTCACGATCCCTGGCTGTTTTATCGCGCCGACGTCGATCATGTGATCGGTCCGCCTTTTCTCGATCCGATCCGGATGAAACACCGTTTGCAGGCAAGCCATCTTCAGGCCGATCCGATTCAAGCGATCGTCGATTTTCGCAATCAGCTTGCCACGCGCGGGATCGATCTGGTGCTTCTGCCGGTGTCGGTGAAACCGAGTGTCGAAGGCGAAATGCTCGCCGAGTCTAACGCCAATCGAGCTCAGGCCAGTGGCGTTTTACCTAATCCGTCTTTTAACGAATTCAAAGCGCGGCTCGAACGAGAGAAAGTACGCGTGTTCGATCCTGCGCCATTTTTGATGGAGCGAGGAAAAAACGGGCCTCTTTATCTCGAAACGGACACGCATTGGCGGCCTGACACCATGCAGTTTGTTGCGGAACGATTGGCAGATTTTCTTCAGTTGCCACCGGCGGAAGCATCAACAGTGCCGTCGATTATCGAAAAGGAAATCGTCGCGCGCGGCGATATCGCCGCGATGTTGAAGTTATCGAGGAATGATAAGTTTTTTCCGCCCGAGAAAGTAACGATTCGACAAGTCGTCACAGGCAACGCGCTGTGGCGTCCAAACAAGGAGGCCGATGTGCTCCTGCTGGGCGATAGTTTTTCAAATATTTTTTCGTTCGAAGCGATGGGCTGGGGCGAATCGGCGGGATTCGCCGAGCATCTGAGCGTGGCGTTGCGGCGGCCTATCGACTGCATCCTGCGAAATAGCGACGCAGCATTCGCCACGCGCGAAATTTTGAGCAACGAGCTCGCGCGCGGGCGCGACCGGCTGGCTGGAAAGAAACTGGTGATCTGGGAATTTGCAGCGCGCGAGTTGTCGTTTGGGAATTGGAAACTTCTCGATCTAAAACTCGGCGAAGCAAAACCTTCTCGCTTTTTGAGTTTGAAGCCCCGCGAAGAAATCACAGTCAGTGGAACGGTTGAAAGCGTTTCGCCCGTGCCGCGCCCGGGCACCGTGCCTTACAAGGATCACATCGAGGCGTTGCATTTGGTCGACATTGTGGCGGCCGATTCGCGCGGCGAGGGTGCCGCGGACACCCTCCGCGACGCCGCGTCGCATGCCCAGGCTGTGGTCTATATGTGGAGCATGCGGGACAGCGTGTGGACATTTGCGGCGCGGTTGCGGCCAGGTGATCGGGTTAAGCTGCATTTGCGGCCATGGCAGGATGTCTCGGCACAGTATGAGAAATTTAATCGCACCGAGCTGGACGACCCGGCGTTGCAACTGGAGGAGCCGGTGTGGGGCGAGGAGGACATTGAAGGGTTGAACCGTTGATGCGGTGGGGACGCAGATCCGCCGCTTCAACGATTTGTATGTCGGGAACCCGAACTGAAACTTTGGTGTTCGTCCAGTCAGTTACTGGACAAGTCTTTGGTTCCATGGCGTAATCCCGGCCTCGGCGCTCTTTGAGTCCTCCCTTAGCGCCCGAACTTGGTCTGTCGTCGTTTGGAAACTCGATGCGACCGAGCAATAAGTTTCGCTCCGACTCTCAGAAATGAATCGACCCACCAGAAAACATTCTCCTCACGCACCACGCGTCTCATGCGCTTCATCCGCGCAGCGCGCTCGGCTTCGGTCATTCGAAACGCTTTCAAAATTGTATCGGCAACTTCCTCGACATCGTAAGGATTGACCAGCAACGCGCCGGTTTTGAGTTGCTCCGCCGCGCCGGCGAAATGGCTAAGAATGAGCACGCCGTTTTCATCGACGCGGCAGGCACAATATTCCTTGGCCACCAGATTCATTCCATCCTTGAGCGGCGTGACAAACGCGATGTCGCACCCGCGGTAATGCGCGAGAAGATCTTCGCGGTCGAGGCTGCGAAAATGATACTGTACCGGCAACCAATTGCTCGTTGAGAAGCGGCCGTTCATATCTCCGACCAGGCGGTCGATCCGTTGCTTGAACTCATGATACCTGGGAATTTCCACCCGGCTCGGCACGACGACCTGGATGAGCACCACACGGCCGTGCAGCTTTGGATGGCGTTCCAGCGCGTTGCGAAACGCACGCAATCGTTCAGGAATTCCTTTGCTGTAATCGAGCCGGTCCACACCCAGGATTAACTGGCAATCCAGAAAATTTGCGCGCAACTCCTGAGATCTGCGTGCGACCGCGTCGGACATCGCACCTTTTTCAAACGAGTCGAAATCAATCCCAATCGGGAAATGCCCGAGGCGAATCTCACGCTTCTCGAAACGAACTAGTTGCAGGTCGCGGCGAGGAACGACGCGTGCATCCGACATCACGCGCCGTACGCATCCTAGAAAGTTGCGAACGTCGCGCCGGGTCTGAAACCCAAGCAAATCGAATTGAAGGAGCGCCCGCAGGAGCCGCTGTGGTTGCGGAAGCTTTGCAAAAATGTCGTACGGTGGAAAAGGGATGTGCAAGAAAAACGTTAAGGCTGCTCGTAAACCGCGCTCGCGTAACGCCTGCGCGACGTACATCAGGTGATAATCGTGCACCCAGATGAAGTCGTCAGCTTGCGAGCAGTGAGCGATGGCATCGGCGTAACGTTCGTTTACTGCTTTGTAAGCTTCCCAGTATGCTGGCTCGAAACTGCAAAAGTTTTGCAGATCGTGAAACAGCGGCCAGATCACCTCATTAGAGTAACCGTAGTAAAATTCGTCCCGTTCAGTTTCACTAAGAGCAACCGGCACCACCTTGTAACCAGCGCCACGCGTTGCTTCGGCAAATGGGCCCTTCGGGATTTCGCCAGCGATTCCAGGCCATCCGATCCAGGTGCCACCGCGTTCGCGCAGCACTGGCTCCACCGCGGAGACAAGTCCCCCGGCAGCCGGTGTCAGCGTCCAAAGGTCTTCCCCCGTCGAATCCAGCGCGAATGGCAATCGATTGGAAACGACGATCAGGCGATTCATGATTCGTTAGTTTATAGTCGATAGTTGATAGTTGATAGAATTTCGATTCTCGAATTCACAACTTTGCTAACGACCAAATCGTTAAATCGACTATGCTTCCTTCGGCGCTAGAGCACGTTGAAGAAATCGCTGGGGCGGGCGATCGCAGCCTTGCGATTTTCCTGGACTACGACGGCACGCTTACGCCGATTGTCAGTCGACCCGACCAAGCGGTGCTGATGGGCTCCACTCACGCGATTCTGCGCACGCTCGCGGCGAAGGTTCCTGTCGCCATCCTGAGTGGCCGGGAGCTCAAAGACGTTCGCAAGCGTGTTGCTATCGTTGGAATTGTTTACGCTGGCAGCCACGGATTTGATATCGCTGGACCGCGCGGCTTGCGGAGGCAGGAAGCGAGAGAGTTTTTGTCAGCGCTGGACGCAGCGGAAAAGGAGCTTCGAGAAAAACTCGCGGGCATTGCAGGCATCCTGATTGAGAGAAAATGTTTCTCCATCGCTGCTCATTACCGGAACGTAAATGAAAATGACTTCCCCAAGCTGGAACGAGGCGTCAGCGAAATCACTACGCGACATCGAAAACTGCGCAGGATCGATGGTAAGAAAGTTTACGAGTTTTTGCCCAACATCAACTGGGACAAAGGCAAGGCCGTGCTCTGGTTATTGGAAAAGCTGGGTTTGGAGCGCCCAAACCCGATTTACATCGGAGACGATCGCACTGACGAAGATGCCTTTCGCGTACTCGAACGACGCGGGGTAGGCATTCTCGTGAGCGAGCAGCCGCGGCCCACAGCGGCGAATTATTCGCTCAGGAATCCGTCGGAAGTGGAAAGCTTCCTACACAAACTCGCGGCGACACAAACCTGACCACTCAAGCGTCAGGCGGCTGTCTTTCTCGAGTCTTGCCCCGGTCTTAAATGGCTTCCCAATTTCGTTCAGCCGATTACAAAGCCATTCGGCGTCGGCGACGGATGCACGTTCCAGTCTAAAGCGCCGCATGCGCATTGGGACCAAACACGCAGCGATCAATTCGCCATTGTTCGAGTCGAGTTCGATCAAATACATCAGCGCCAAATCGCCGCGAAACATTTCGTAACCACTGATCCCTTCATAATCGGTGAGGAAATCTCCACAGCCATAGAGAATGACGCGACGATTGAAGACCTCAATCGCTTTCACGTGATGAGAGGAGTGTCCGTGCACGATTGCAATGCCTTCTTCAAGCAAACAATGAGCAAACATGATTTGGTCACGCGGAATTTCGTAACCCCAATTGCTGCCCCAGTGAATGGAAGCGATAGTCAAATCGCCCGGTTGCTGATAGGCATGCATTTGATCGGCCACTCGCGCGGCGGTCGCTTCTGAAAAGTCATCGAGCAAATTTACTCCAGGAGAAATGCTGGTGGCCTTCCAATCTTCCGGGATGCCGCTGGTTCTCGATCCGAATGAGAATAACAGCAGGCGGCCGTTGCCGACGGTGTCTAAAATCGCGGGCTGCATCGCATCTTCGGAATCACTGCCTGCGCCTGCGTGTGCGATACCTGCCGCGTCTAACGTTTTCAGCGTTCCCGATAATCCGTCGTATCCCCAGTCTAACACATGATTGTTCGCCAAAGCACATGCGCTGATTTTTGCAGACGTAAGGCAACCAATATTCTGCGGGTGCATGCGATAATGAATTCCTTTATCCGGCCACGGCGTCTCAGCCGCTGTGATAGCGGTCTCCAAGTTTACGATTCGTAAATCCACCCGGGCATCTTCTAATTCGCCCAAGGCATCGCCCCAGATGTAGTCGACCCTCATCGGCCGCGGTATCGCTCCGTTGGCCTTCTCGGCAAGAGCGACGTACTCGCGCGCATCGCGCACATACGGTTCATATAAGATTGGATTTACCGGATGCGGCAGCGCCTGATCAATGCCGCGTCCAGTCATCACGTCGCCACAGAGAAAGAGGCGCAACGACATGATTCAACCTACGACACCGCGTTTGCAATCACAGCTCCAGCTTCATTCCATCATAAGCGATGCGCACATCGATACGTCGTTCGACAGCCATGGCGCGGAGCTTGGCGGATAGCTTGCGTTCGTCGCCGGTGACCATCTCCGAGCCGCAATGCGTGATGATAGCTTGCGGGACGCCTTCCTTTTCGCACCACGTTAGCTGGGTGCGAACCGGCGAATGGCCAATGAGTCTTTTGTCCCGCCTTCGAATAAATGAAGTCGTTACAGTGGCGCCATCGCCGATGTAAATTTGGACGGCCTTCAACGCATCCTGGCGATCATGAATGAAGATGAGATCCGGCGCATAGAAAATCCGACTGCGCCCAACGCTTACGCGATATCCGACGGCCGGGGAAAGAATGGAATGTTCGACTGGAAACGCTTCGAATGTGATCCCACAAATCTTTGTGGGTGTCCGCTCGTCGATGACGTGGCGATCTTTGATCGGATAATGGTATAATTCCTGCCACGTTTTTTGCGGCGCATATACCGGACAAGGCGCGCCGCGTTTCAATCCCCACGCGTGATCGGGGTGCGCGTGCGTGAGCACGATCGCGCTCGGATGAAGCCGGTCAAATTTTCCCAGCCAATCGAGGCCGCAATCGATCATTACGTTTGCACTGCGGTGCGAGACGAGCAGCGAAGTGTGCATCCAGTGCCGGCGCGTGCGTGCTTCTATTTCACCGCGAGTGCCGAGGAACGTCACTTTCACCAGGAAAGTCTAGTCTTTTTCGCAGACTGGTGTGCGATTTATCTGTGGACGTCTGTTACTCGACAAAATTTTTGGACCGTCGAATGTCTCATTGTGCAAAGCGAGAATCCTTCGCCCGGGATCAAACACATTTCCTGGGGCCGGCTCGAAGTCGAGGGAAAAGCCGAGCCTTACAAGGACGCAAAACTTTTCCCTGGCGGCTCACGTAATTGGAACTGGCGCGAGACCGGCACCAGTCACAATCCTGGAATTCAAATCGCAGATGTGCTGGAGCTGCTGGATCACGGCGCCAGAGTAGTCGTGCTGTCGCGCGGAATGGCAGAATGCCTTCATGTCCCGCGCGAGACGCTCGATTTTTTGAAGGAACGGCAAATCGCCGCTCACGTCTTGCCGACCAAAGAAGCCGCGGCGCTTTACAACAAGCTCGCAGAAACCGAAGCGGTGGGCGGACTTTTTCATACGACGTGCTGACGAGATGTGCTGCGATTTTTTGCGTGGCGCTTCTTAGCATGGCTTTTCAACCGCCAAGCCCCGACGTGAGACGCGCAGCGGTAGGCGATCTCGCAGGATCGTCGCCTGTTCTTCACCGCGCGTTTTCAGCCGATGCGTCGGAATTTGAGCCGATCCCAAAGCCGGGTCCCCACGACTGGCTCGCTGTCCACGAAGAGCCAGGGCAAACAGTCGATCAATTCAAAGCATCGCGCCCGAATCGACCCACGGACCCTCGACGCGTCATTTATCTTCAACCGTTGGGTGAGTTTGCTGCTGATCGCAGCCCGTCAATCGAGAAACTGCGCGTATTTGCAGGCGCGTTTTTCGCCATGGAAGTCAAAGCGCTGCCTGCGATATCGCTCGACGCGTCCAGATTAACCACTCGCCACAACCCGAACACCGGCAATTTACAAATTCTCACCGGCGACGTGCTCGATTTTCTGAAAGCACCCGTGCCTGCCGACGCGTTCTGCGTGCTTGCGATCACCATGGAAGATCTTTACCCCGAGCCGTCGTGGAACTTTGTATTCGGCCAGGCTTCACTGCGCGAGCGCGTCGGCGTTTATAGTTTTGCACGTTATGATCCGGCATTTTATGGGGAACCGCGCTCAAGCGATCACGAAATGCTTCTACTACGCCGGAGCTGCAAGGTGCTCGCGCATGAGACCAGTCACATGTTCGGTCTCGCACACTGCACGTTTTTCAATTGCCTAATGAACGGCTCGAATCACCTGGCCGAAAGCGATCGTCGCCCGTTGCATCTTTGCCCAGTCTGCCTGCGCAAGCTTCAATGGAACATCGGCTTCGATGTGCTCGGACGTTATGCCGCAATGGAACGAGTCGCTCGCGCCCACGGTTTCACCGATGAAGCGGATTGGTTGAATCGCAGAATCAAAACTGTGCGGCTCGAGTAAGGCGGCAATTTTCTGTCGACCGCGATGAGAGCGATCAAGTCATCTGTGCTGCCGCAGCGCGCTTGATTTCATCCAGCGATGCAGGGTTCTCCAATGCGGATGTGTCGCCGAGTTTTTCGCCCAAATACGCGGCCCGCACGATCCGGCGCATCACTTTCGCGTTCCGTGTCTTAGGTATGTCGCCAACAAAAACCACGTCGCGCGGTGCGAGCGCTTTTCCCAAATCGTGTCCGACATTCTTTTTTAATTCACCTGCAAGAGTGAAATCACCGTCTGTGCCTTTTTTCAAAACACAAAAGCAAACGAGCGCTTCGCCTTTGATGGAATCAGGGACGCCAATGGCGGCGGCTTCGCTCACTTGAGGGTGCGCAACCAGGATCGATTCCACTTCCGCCGGACCGACGCGTTTGCCGCCAACTTTAATGGTATCGTCGGAACGCCCCAGAATGTACCAGAGCCCATCGTTATCGACTGCCGCCCAATCGCCGTGCACCCAAACATCCGGAAAACGTGACCAATATGTCTCGATGTAGCGCTCGCGATCTTTCCAGAAACCCCGCGTCATCCCGATCCACGGCTCGCGGATCACCAGTTCGCCTACTTGTCGGCGAACGGATTTCCCATTTTCATCGACAACATCGGCCGCCATTCCAGGCAGCGGCCCGGAGAACGCGCACGCTTTCATTGGTGTGAGGACATTGCCCATTACGATTCCACCGGATATTTCCGTGCCCCCGGAGTAATTGATGATCGGAAGCTTTCCGCGCCCCACATTTTGGAAAAGCCACATCCACGGATCGGGATTCCATGGCTCGCCGGTGGAAGCGAATTTGCGCAGCGACGAGAGATCGTGTCGATGCACAATCTCGTCGCCATGACGCCGCAGGGCGCGGATCAACGTCGGCGACACGCCCAGCGCGGTCACTTTATGTCGATCCACTAATTGCCACACGCGATCTGGTTCCGGAAAATCGGGCGCGCCATCGTAAAGCATCATCGTCGCGCCGAGCAGTAACGTGCCGAAAACTTCCCATGGCCCCATCATCCAGCCCATATCGGTCATCCAAAAAAGGGTTTCGTCCGGGTGCAAATCGAGCCCGTGCCACATGTCCTGCGCGGATTTAATCGGGAATCCGCAATGGGTGTGCACCGCGCCTTTTGGCCGACCGGTTGTGCCCGAAGTGTAGATGATCATCATCGGATCTTCCGCCAATGTGCGTTCCGTTGGTTGTTGAGAGCCCGGAGTTGATAAATTTATCAGGTTGCGCCACGAATGCGTTTTGTACGGCAAGCGCTCCGCTTGCTGATTTTCGGTAGTTTCCAAAACGATCAAATCTTTCACCGTGGAGACCTGCGACGCCGCCTCCTGCGCAATCGGTTTCATCGCGCAAAATTTTCCGCGCCGATAAGTTCCGTCGGCGGTGAAAAGCGCTTTTGCATCTGCATCGTTGAGCCGCGAAATAATCGCCGCCGCGCCGAAGCCGGAGAAGAGCGGCAGAAAAATCCCGCCGATCTTAATGATCGCGAGCATTGCAATCACGATCTCGGGAACCATTGGCATGAACACGCCGATGGCGTCGCCCTTGCCAAGCCCGAGGCTGCGTAACGCGGCGGCCATTTCGTTGGTTTGCACGCGCAACGCTTTATAGGTGAGGGTGCGGGTATTTCCGCCTTCGGTCTCGGACTTAATGGCAAGACGATTGTCGATCTCAGTGCCTGCGTACTTGTCGAGCATGTTGTGGACGATGTTCATTTCGCCGCCGACACACCAACGCGCCCAGGCTTTGCCTTCGCTTAGATCGACCACGCGCGAGTACGGTTTGTAAAACTGGATATCGAGATCGCCCAGTACCGCGTCCCAGAACCACTCAATGTCGGTTGTCGATCGTCGCATCAGCTCGTTGTATGAATCGAGTTCATGCTTCTCGATAAAGCGCTGAAGATTTGATCGTGCGACCAGTTCCGGCGTCGGATGCCAGACAAAATCACCGCCAAATTGAAATTCGCTCACAAGTGGAGTTTGCGACGAGCGTGAAGCGCCGGCAAGCGGATTGGGGAGCGCACGCTTCCAGCGTGCTGGTTGCCGCATCTTGCGGCGACGAACTTCCTCATTAGGACCAATCTCAAGGCGGGCTACCGCAGACAAGAAAAGTTCGCGATGGCAAAATGCGATCGCCCACACGCTGAAAGCGTGCGCTCCCCGAGATTGCGCGATGACACGTCTTGCTCGCGCGCGATTCGTCGGCAGATTGAAATTTCCAACTTTCATGAAGACGACACTTGCTCATCAACTCGCCAATTATTCCTCATCATTTCGGTTTGAAGATCTTTCCAAAGAAGTCGTGCACGAAGCTAAACGGCGCGTTATCGACTCGCTGGGCTGCGCGCTGGGCGCGTGGAAAGAAGAGCCTTGCGTGATCGCGCGAAGCATCGCCTCCGATTTTTCGGCAAAAAACGGAGCGACAATCCTTGGCACGAACCACAAGGCGCCGCCCGACTGGACCGCATTCGCCAACGGCTGTTGCATTCGCTATTTCGATTACAACGACACGTATCTTTCAAAAGAGCCGGCGCATCCAAGCGATAATATTGCGGCAGCGCTTGCAGCGGCGGAAAGCGTGGGCGCAACTGGCCGCGAATTAATCGCGGCGATCGCCCTTGCGTATGAAGTGCAATGTCGATTATGCGATGCCGCGAGTATCCGCGCACGCGGCTGGGACCACGTGACCTACGGCGCCTTCTCCACGGCGCTTGCATGCGCGCGGCTGATGAAACTTGATCCAGAAAAAACGCGACACGCGGTGAATATTGCCGGAGTCGCGTGCGCGGCGATGCGTCAGGCGCGCGTTGGCGAATTATCGCACTGGAAAGGGGTTGCATTCGCTGACGCAGCACGACGCGGCGTCTATTCGGCATTGCTTGCACGGGCGGGCATGACCGGTCCCGCGCCGATTTTCGAGGGACAAATGGGGTTCGAAAAGGAACTTGGCGTTTCGTTAGGCAACGTGGGGGAGAAATTCAAGGGCGCGCCGGAAATGATTTTGAAAACCAGCATCAAATTCTGGCCGGCGGAATATCACAGCCAGAGCGCCATCGAAGCTGCGCTCACATTGCGAAAAGACCTTGGCGATCCTGCGAACGTAAAATCGATGACGATCGAAAGCCACGATGCTTCGGTGGACATCATCGGCAGCGAACCGGAGAAATGGAAACCCGAGACGCGCGAAACGGCAGACCACAGCTTGCCTTACATTACGGCAATAGCGCTGATCGATGGCGAGATAACCGGCAAACAATTCGATCGCGAGCGATTCGCCCATCCGAAGGTTTGGAAATTTTTGGAGAACGTGAAAGTCACGCGCCACGGTGAGCTGAGTAGTATGTACCCAGAGGCGGTCGCAAACATCGTTCATGTTGATCTTACCGATGGCCGGCGACTAACCAGGCGAGTCGATTATCCGCTTGGGCACGCGAAGAATCCGCTGAAGGATTCGGAGGTGGAAGAGAAGTGTAAAGCCCTGGTCGAACCAATGCTCGGAAGCGACCACGCCCGAAAGATTATCGATATTGTGTGGAAGCTCGATGAAGCGAAAAACATCGATGAGCTGATTCGAGCCTGTGTAATGAAGGAGTAGAGCGATTACGAGCACGAGCAAGAGCAGGAGCAGGAGGTTCCGCGAATTAATCGCGCAGCGATGCATGATGCTACCCGGTGTCCCGAACGCTTCGACGGCGCGGCAGGCGGAACGCGCAGGTTTCGACGCCGTTTACATTAGCGGCGCGGGAATGGCAAACTCAACTGCTGGCGTGCCGGACATTGGATTGCTCTCGATGACGGAGGTGGTCAGGCTCGCCAGTTATGTTGCGGATGCGGTGACAATTCCGGCAATTGTCGATGCGGATACCGGTTTCGGCGGCGCAGAGAACGTGGCGCGAACGATTCGCGAATTGGAGAATGCTGGCCTCGCCGGTTGTCACATTGAAGATCAGGAATTTCCGAAGCGCTGTGGCCATCTCGCAGGGAAATCAGTGGTTGATGCTGATGAGATGGTCGGAAGACTCAAAGCGGCAACTGCGGCCCGCCGCGATGAAGACTTCATGATCATTGCGCGCACAGATGCCCGCGCGGTTGAAGATTTCGATCGGACAGTGGAACGCGCCCGATGTTATCTCGAGGCAGGCGCGGATGCGATTTTTCCCGAAGCCCTGCAAAGTGCGGATGAATTTAAGGCGTTCGCCCGCGAGGTGAAAGCGCCGCTTCTGGCGAACATGACGGAGTTTGGCAAAAGTCCGTTGCTCAGTTTCGACGAGCTGGCCGGTTTTGGATATAAAATGGTAATTTTTCCGCAGAGCGCGTTTCGTGTGTCAATGAAAGCGAGCGAGGAATTTCTGAACGATCTGAAAAAGTCCGGCACGCAATCTGATTGGATAAAGAAAATGCAAACTCGGGAACAGCTTTACAAGTTGCTGGACTACGATCCCGGGGCGGAGGGTTGGAAGGGTTACTGTTGAATCTCAAGTAGTTAAATCCGGTGAGTTGAACGATTGCGATTCGCAAGTAAAGAGAGATCAATGCCTACTGAAAAGAAACAAGAATACAGCCCAGGATTAGCGGGCGTGATCGCGGGCGAAACGGCGATTTGCTGGGTCGATCCAAATGCCGGGTTGATGTACCGAGGGTACGACATTCATGACATGGCGCAGAAGGCGAGTTTTGAGGAAGTCGCTTACCTCCTGCTCAATGGCGAGCTGCCCAATGGCAAACAATTGGTGGAGTTTACACAACAAATTGCCGCGGAACGTGCACTGCCAGGTCCGGTGACTGAAATGCTCCGGCTTCTGCCGAGTAAGACTCATCCAATGGATATGCTGCGCACCGGCGTTTCGATGTTGAGCGCCTTTGATAAGGACCTGAGCGACAACTCACACGACGCCAATATCCGCAAATCGATCCGACTGATCGCGCGCGTTTCCACTCTAATCACTGATGGTTGGCGTATCTCGCACGGCGAAGAACCGGTGCCGGAAAAGCCCGACCTCACTCAAGCCGGCAATTTCTTTTACAAATTAGAGGCCAAGGTTCCGCAGGATTGGCAAATCCGAATGCTGGATACAATTTTCAATCTGTACGCCGATCACGAATTTAACGCCTCCACGTTTGCTGCGCGAGTGACCGCTTCCACACTGGCGGGAATCTACGCAGCTGTCACCTCAGCGGTCGCGACCCTTAAAGGACCGTTGCATGGAGGCGCTAATGAGGAATCGATGAAGATGCTCGAGGAAATCGGGACGCCGGATCGGGCCGAAGCCTGGTTGATGAAAAAATTGGAGACAAAGGAAAAAATCATGGGTTTCGGTCATCGCGTTTACAAAAAGGGCGATTCACGCGTGCCGGTGATGCGCGAGATCGGGCGCGACTTGGGCAAACGCACGGGGAAGGAAAACTGGGTGCCAATCTGCGAAAAGCTCGAGGAAGTAATGGACCGCGAAAAAAGTCTTTGCGCCAATGTCGACCTTTATGCGGCGCCGGTGTTTTGGATGCTCGGGTTTCCACCGGAGTTAAACACACCTCTGTTCGCAGCATCGCGCGTAGCCGGCTGGTGCGCGCACGTGACAGAGCAACACGATCACAATCGTCTTATTCGTCCGCGCTCACTTTACGTTGGACACGAACTGCGCCCATATCCCAGTTCGACCGGCAAAAGCGGGTAACGCTTCGAACCTGTAGCGGCGGTCTGTGACCACCGACCCCGTTATTTTTCGGCGCTCATAGAGCGCCGACACAATGAAAACTTCCCAGTCTCTCCAGGAAAAATACGCACCAAATAATGCCTGTTGGGGTTGTGGCCCCGCGAATTCGGACGGGTTACATGTTCGAAGTTTCCCAAAAAACGGCGAAGTTATCGCAGAGTGGAAACCGGAGAAAAAATACGAAGCCTTTGAGGGCGTTTTGAATGGCGGGATCATCGGCACGTTGCTCGATTGTCATTGCAATTGGACGGCGGCCTATCATCTGATGCAGCGCGCGAATGAGGATCGGCCGCCGTGCACAGTCACGGCGGAGTACGCAATAAAATTGCTCCGGCCAACCCCGACGAATGATTCCGTATTCCTTTCCGCGAAGGTTATCGATCTGACGGACGACCGCGCCACCATTGAAGGCACGCTCACCGCCGGTGGAAAAGTTTGTGCCACCTGTCGCGGAGTTTTTGTCGCGGTGAAAGAAGGCCATCCAGCGTATCATCGATGGTAAGAAGTTTCCCGTTGCTAATTTCTCTGGCGGCTAGTGCAGCGTTCGGAGAAAATGATGCGTCAACTCGGATCGCAGCAATAGAGGCACGAATCGGCGGCCGAATCGGTGTGGCCGCGGTCGATACTAGTAACAGCAAACGTCTGAATTATCGACAAGACGAGCGATTTCCGATGTGCAGCACATTTAAATTTCTCGCGGCTGCGGCCGTGTTGAAGCGCGTCGATGAGAAACAGGAGAAACTGGAGCGGTTCGTGCCGTACGGTGCGAAGGATATTTTGGAATACGCTCCGGTGACAAAAGAACATCTCAAAGATGGCGGGATGGCCTTAGGGGCGTTGTGCGCGGCTGCCATTGAACAGAGCGATAATACAGCCGCCAATCTCTTGCTGGATGCGATTGGCGGGCCAGCCGCGCTTACGAATTTTGCGCGAAACTCTGGCGATCAGTTAACGCGCCTCGATCGCAAAGAACCGGACTTGAATAGCGCCATTCCTGGCGACGAGCGCGATACAACCACGCCTGCCGCGATGTGCTTGGACATGCAGAGGCTATTGCTCGGCGACGCTTTGTCAGAATCCTCGCGGCGTCAGCTCGAAGACTGGTTGCTGCATAACGAGACTGGCGGACGGATGATTCGCGCCGGCGTTCCAAAAACATGGAAGGTGGGCGACAAGACCGGACGCTGTGAAAACGGGGGGACGAACGACGTTGCAATCCTGCGTCCGCCTGATCGTGCGCCGATCCTGCTGGCTATTTATTTCGTTGGATCGACCGCTCCTTCGAAAGACCGAGAGGCGGCCATCGCTGAGGTGGCAAAAATTGTCGCTGAATCGTTTGTAGGCACTCCCCAGAGCACTGCCAAGGCTGCCCCCGATTACCAGGACGCATCACATCTTTTCGATTATGACGCGAAGGCGCCGCTCGATCTCCACGACAAAATAATCGAAGAATTCGATGAAGGAACTCTTCATGATATAACCTACGCCAGCCCGAAGGGTGGGCCGGTCGCAGCGTATTTGGTGCTTCCGAAGGGTAAAGGACCGTTCGCGGCCATCCTTTTCGGTCATTGGGGAAATGGCACGCGTGCAGAATTTATTCCTGAAGCCAAGCTTTACGCGCAAGCAGGCGCGATATCGCTCATTCCCGACTATCCCTGGGATCGCCCACAGCCATGGCATAAGACTCCGAACCACTACGACAAGCCGGAGTTGGATCGTGAGATCGAAATTCAGGCCGTTGTGGAGCTTCGTCGCGGAATCGATTTACTCCTTGCTCGCCCTGATGTCGAGCCGAAGCGGCTAGCATATGTCGGCCACAGTTACGGTGCGCAATGGGGTTCAATTCTATCCGCTGTCGACAAGCGGATGAAAACAGCAGTACTAATGGCAGGCGTCGCCGAGACTGGGGATATCTTCCTGCGCGGTACTGATCCCAGCATCGTCGAACTCAAAAAGAGCCGGCCTCCCGGTCAGTTTGAGCGATACGCACAGGTCATCGGCGACATCGATGCCATTCATTTTGTTGGTCACGCGGCGCCAATTCCTCTCCTGCTCCAGTTCGGCAACTTTGAACAGTATTTCGATAAGACTTCCATGGAACACTACGCCGCCGCCGCAAGTGATCCCAAGAAAGTGGTATACTATGACACGGGACACGACTTGAACGATCCCCAGGCACTGAAAGATCGCTACGATTGGCTTACGAAGCACATCGGTCTGCGTCCAGTGCCGATCCTTCCAACTTCCTCACCGAAAATTCAGGTTCGCTAGGAATTCGCTGCCTCGTCGAATGTCAGCCAGCCTTGGCTGACTCCGCGGCCAAGCCGCCAGCTTGGTCGTAGTTCGGCAGCCCGGCAGGCCGCCGGCCGAAGCCAGGCTGGCAGCATGACCTCCAGAATTTGCTGCCCGAATTTCGTCGATGCAAAGTGCGGAGAGACGCGCTCCCTTTGCGTCATGAAAACATCAACTCCGAAAGCTTTCGCGAGCAGCGCATTTCGTATTGTTCCACTTCCCACCGAAGTCGCGGAGGAAGCTCGACAGGTAGCCGAGTCCGGGGCCGAGGATCACGCTGTCATCAAAGTGGATTCGGCAACTGGCTATCCGTGCCGGCACTGTCTGCGTTGGGCACAACCTGGCGAGCGTGTCATTTTATTTCCCTACGCTTCGATTCCGCCCGGTCATCCGTATTCCGAGACCGGACCGATTTTCGTCCACGCTGAGCCGTGCGAGCGTTACGGTGCAACTGGAGAATATCCAGCCGATTTTCGCAACGGCCGCGCGTTCCGCGCATACGATGCAAATTACAACATGATCGATGCCGAGGTCGCAATTGGAAATGACCCAGAAGCTGTCATCGAGAAGCTGTTGCAAAATCCGAAAACCGAATTCGTGGACGCGCGCAGCGTTACTCGTGGTTGTTTTACGTTTCGAATCCTGCGCGCGTGAGGATTGGTGAAAATTCGTTGCCCGAATTTCGTCGATGCGTCAACGCAGCTGAACGCTTAATTTGTTAACATGAAAACAATGGAACTTCTTCCTCCGACCGAGACAATGTACCGCGCATTGGTCAATCGCGACTCGAGTTTCGAAGGCATTTTTTTTGTCGGCGTGCGCACGACAGGAGTTTTCTGTCGGCCGACCTGCACGGCGAAAAAACCGGCACGCGAGAACGTCGATTTCTTCGCCACATCGAGTGAAGCGTTGGAGAGCGGTTATCGTCCCTGCTTGCGCTGCCACCCTATGGATCCGAATCAACATCTGCCCAAATTGATCGAGCGTCTTCGTACGGAGGTCGAGCGGGCCCCGGGCGGACGGCTCACCGACAAGGAATTGACGGCTCTGGCGATCGATCCCTCGACGGCGCGACGTCAATTCAAACGGCACTACGGAATGACGTTTCAAGCTTATCATCGTGCGCGCCGGATGGGTCTCGCCCTGAGTCAGGTGCAACAGGGCGGCCGCGTAGATGACGCGCGCAATGGCAGCGGCTTTGAATCTGAGAGCGGTTTCCGAGAAGCGTTTACGAGGATTTTTGGCGAGTCCCCGACGAATGTAAAACAGAGCGCACCTCTTCTTGCGGAGCGAATCGATACGCCACTCGGAGCTATGATCGCTGTCGCCGATGACGACGGTTTGCGGCTGCTTGAGTTTATCGATCGCCGCGCGACAGAGCGCGAATTGTCGATGTTGCGAAGACGACTACGAACAAATGTCGTGCCGGGAAAACATCGCCATTTGGAAGCCGTTCGTTCGCAACTGGGCGATTACTTCTCGGGCAAAAATCTGAAGTTCGATATTCCACTGGCGCCGGTTGGTTCGCCGTTTCAACTGCGGGCTTGGAAGGTTTTGCAGTCCATTCCTGTTGGTGAAACGCGCTCGTATTCCTGGATGGCGAAACGCCTGGGAGATGAAAACGCGCGCAGGGCTGTCGGCCGAGCGAACGGCACAAACATGATTTGCATCATTATTCCCTGTCACCGCGTGATCCGTGCCGACGGCACGCTTTGCGGATACGGCGGTGGTTTGTGGCGCAAGAAATGGTTGCTAGACCACGAGCGGCGTTAGGCGGCGAAGTGATCAGTGAACCGTAATCAATGATTGGTCGATGCTCGCGTCGGCAACTGACGGCGCAATATCAATCACTGATCACTTTCTGAGTACACGATGCCCATTCCAAAACTCGTTGCAGGGCTTGTTTTTAACGTAGCACTTTATGGTTTCCTACTCTTTGTGCCCGCCGGTACGTTACACTGGTGGCGCGCGTGGGTGTTTTTAGCCGTAACGCTGATCGTCACGCTTGTGGCCGTATGGAGCATTTTTCCCGATAACGCCGGTTTGTTCTCCGAGCGCTCCAGGGGACTAATTCAAAAAGGGCAACCGTTATGGGACAGAGTTATTGTGATTTTGCTGGTCATCTCGTATGTCGGGCAGGTAATTTTCATTCCACTGGATGTGTTCCGGTTTCACCTCCTGCCTCGGCCGAACGCGATCGTCTCCTTTCTTGGCCTCGGCCTTTATCTTGGAGGCTGGTGGATCCTTGCTCTTGCGATGAAGATTAATCCCTTCGCCGTACCCGTGGTGAGGTTGCAGAAAGAAAGACATCAGCGAGTCATCGATTCAGGTGTCTATGCCATGGTGCGCCACCCGATGTACACAGCGTTTGCACCATTTGCCATCGGTCCGGCATTGTGGCTGGGCTCATATCCAGCAGCTCTACTAGCGATTGTTCCGATCGCACTGCTTGCGGCGCGGAGCGTGTTCGAGGAACAATTTTTGAAACGCGAATTGAAAGGCTACGACGCATACATGGATCAAGTCCGCTATCGGTTGATCCCGTTTGTCTGGTAAGAATACGCCCGGGGAGTATAAGAGCAGACAAAATCATAACTCGGCGACGTCTACGATATGATGAGCGCCGCAAGGGAGGAAGCAAAGCGCGTCGCGGAGATTCTTCGGGAGATTCTTGCCTTGTCGGGAACAAATCAGCTGAACGATTCGAAATCTGCCACCGCCGATGATTCAATCAAATCAGTCGACCCGCAGTGCGTTGATGAGGTTCACCAGGCTTCTGCGCAGTCCAGGAAAGAGGCAAGGTAAAGGCGCAGCAAGCCCGAAGATCAAGTTGTCATGGGCTAATAACAGCGGGTTGCGCGCCCGGGGTGACTCGAACACCCGACCCACGGATTAGAAATCCGTTGCTCTATCCGGCTGAGCTACGGGCGCAATGATTTTGCGATTCGACTGATCTCGGATTCGCGAATATCGTGGAAATACGCGACGCAGCAAACTTCATAAACCGCTTGTGAATGCAAGATCGCAGCCGAGCTGAACATTTCAGAAGGATCGGTATTTGCTGCCCTTAAACTCGTGAAGAGCTACAGATCGTAACCCCCGGGGAGGGGGTTCGTCTCGGTGATTTCAAGTCAGCGCGTATAACCGGTAACACCCCCCTCAGAATTTTTCAGCAAATGCGGTCAACCTTTACGAGGTGCCATTGCGGCGTTCACTTGCTCGGCTCTTTTGGCGCGAGCGAGGCGACGATTTTTTCGAAGCGCGGATCGTCGCGCAGCGGGTCCCAGAAGGGCATAAGCTTGAGTGCGCTCATGTCGGTGAACATGACGCCCCGCGAGTTTACGTTCTTCAAGCTGGGCGCTCACGGCGGCAGAGTGACCTTGAACTCGATCTTGGCGGAAGGAACCAAGTGGCATTATCTGCATGGTGTCAGCGATCCGTCGAAGATCAGCCCTGACAATTGGGTGATCGACCAGGCTTATCAGGACCGACCGGGGAACAAGGAAATCCAACTTTCAATCCTCTACAACGCAAAAA
>JBKPOB010000173.1:0-10931 GCA_046732875.1 Verrucomicrobiota bacterium
TTCAGTCGCCACGCACGAGCAGTCCCGTGAAGCAGCGGCCCAAATGTTTCGTCATCGGACATGCGACGTAGATTAAATTGGTTAGCATGCTAACCAATTCCAATCTGCCAGCCTGTCAATGTTCAACTTCGTAGAGAAGTAGCTCGCGTTTGCGATAATCCTGCACGCGGGCACGCAGATGCGCACGTGGCGACGCGGTTGTCACTGCGGCTTCTTTGTTACGTCGAACAACAAAATAACGCGCATCAGTCGGCAGATCCTGGACGCGACTCACGTATTCAAGTGGCGCCGTCACATAAAAAAATACCGGCTGATATTCTGGGTCCACCGCATAAAGCGTCTCATTCGGGGGAATCAGAGCGTTGATTTCGGTGGCAGCCTTTTTCACTTGTTGCCTGTCTCTTAAAATTAGCGCTGCGAGTGGATAACCAATTCCTCCAACAACGAGTCCAACTGCGACGAAAAGCGCAACGATTTTGATCCATGTTCGATTGTCCTTTGCTCCTCTCTCCCGAGGCCACTGCAATGCATGCCCAGCGTAGCTCATCGCCAGCAACCATGAAGCGGGGGCTATCACTGGCATGCTATACCGGGGCAGCGCACCGGGAACGAGGTTTATAACAACAAATGGGACCGCCATTCCCCAAGCGAGACCGAGCGCGAGTCGTCGCTCAGCGTAATCGTGAAACTTTGAAAACCTGACAAAGGGAAAAAGAAGAACCCAAGGCAAAAAATAGATAAGACTGCGCGGGATATTTTGAATCCAGGTGACGAAGTTGAAATCGATGCCTTGCAGTCGGCCTGTGAACTGATTGGACCACTTGACCGCCGCAACGTGCGTCGCCGTACTGTGCAAGAACGGGATCGCCCACGCCGCAAAGATTGCCAGCATGATCGCAACGCCGGCGAAATGTGCCGGATGAATAAGAAGCCGCCATTCTTTCATCTGCCAAAGGACGGCAAGCACGATGGCGTAGAAAAATAAGAGATGGGTTGGACCTTTCGCCAGAAGCCCAAGTCCTAGAAAAACCGATACCGGAACCCAAACGAGCCACGGCGATTTCCCGAAAAAGCTCAGCCAAAAAATAATCGCAAGACCACAAAGGGAGATATAGAGCGCTTCGATTTCAATCAACCGGCCCTTTTCTATCATCCCAATGTTCGTCATCCAGATGAGAGCTGCGACGATCGATCCTCGTTGGCCTAGACTGGCGCCGGCGACGGTAACAAATGCAATCGCCACTGCGAGCACGGCAACTGCCGAAGGTAAACGGGCCGTCCATTCATTGCGCACTCCGAAAGTTCGAAAGGATGCGGCTACCAGCCAGTTCACAAAAGGTGGTTTACGAAAATATGGATTTCCTCCCACTTCAGGAACAACGTAGTTCCCGCTCTTGAGCATTCCGATCGCCGGCAAGATGCGCCGTCCCTCTTCTCCTTTGATCGCAATGGAACCAAGTGCTGGTAAATAAATCACCGCCCACACCAGAAGGACGACAAGAACGGCTCGTAGGCGCGAATTCATTGGCTGGTGCACGTTCGAGATTGAGCGTTGGACGTCAAATCCAACCATCGGGTAACTTGACGAGAAGGCCTTAGGACGGTAACCTAATCGTCGAGTCCGCGCGCTGATTGGAGTGGGAACTGGCGTCCCACTCTTTTTAGTCTGCGGGCTACATGTTTTATGAACGCAGAATTTATTGCGATGCTTGATTATCTGGAGCGGGAACGCGGGATTAAACGCGAGATCCTGCTCGAGGCAGTCTCCAACGCCCTGCTCTCGGCCTCGAAAAAGAGCGTGGGCGCTTCACGCGATCTACGCATCGACATCAATCCGAAGACTGGAGAAATCCGGGCGCTGGCAAACCTGGTGGTGGCCGACGAAGTCACTAATCCGCAAGATGAGATCGAACTGTCGAAAGCGCGAAAGATCAAGCCGGATGCGAACGTCGGTGAAGCCATCGAAGTGGAAGTGACACCGAAAAATTTTGGCCGGATCGCGGCGCAGACCGCGAAACAAGCGATGATGCAACGAATTCGCCAGGCTGAGAAAGAAATGATCTATGAGGAATTCAAAGATCGCGCGGGGGAAATCGTCAGTGGAACAGTGAGGCGCTTCGACCGTTCGGATGTCATCCTAGACCTTGGAAAATTTGAAGCGGTCATGCCGCAACGCGAGCGGGTAGTAGTGGAAGATTACAACGTGGGCGATCGGCTCCGCGCGTACGTCGTTGCGGTGGAAAACGGAATCCGCGGCCCGGAGATCATTGTCTCGCGGAGCCATCCCAATTTTGTGCGCCGGCTTTTCGAGTTGGAAGTAAGCGAAATCGCGGACGGCACCGTGGAGATTCGCGGAATCGCGCGAGAAGCAGGTTATCGCACCAAGATCGCAGTCTGGAGCGCGAATGAAAAAGTGGACCCGGTAGGGGCGTGCGTCGGCATGCGTGGTTCGCGCGTCAAAAATATCGTCCGCGAATTGAACAACGAAAAAGTCGATATCATTCGCTGGAGCTCCGATCCAAAGGAATACGTCCTCGAAGCACTCAAGCCGGCGAAAGTGAAGAATCTCGCGTTCGATACGGAGAAGAAAAGTGTGCAGATTTCCGTTGATGAAGATCAACTCTCGCTCGCAATCGGGAAGAAAGGACAGAACGCTCGGTTAACTTCGCGATTGACTGGCTGGGAGATCAATATCGGCAAGGACACGTCGGCGACGACCGTGGTCGAACAAAAGGTCGCACAGGCAGCGCAGACCCTCGCCGGCGCGCTGCCCGTTACTGAAGAACAAGCGCTTACCCTGGTAAAATCCGGCTTTACAAACCTGGAAGGATTGCGTGATGCGGATGTACAGGATTTAGTGGATATTCTCGCAGTCGATGAAACAAAGGCCCGCGAGATTTACGAGGCCGTCCATCGGCAGGAACTCGTACAATAAATTGGCTCTGGTTTAGGGAAGCTCGGGCCATGAGCAAAATTTTAAACGAACAACAATGGCAACGAAGACGAGCAGCAAAACTGCAACGCGCAAACCGGCCGCGCGTGGGACTCCTGCTGCTCGCAAGCCGGCAGCCGCGGCCAAGACAAAACTTCCAAAGCAAAAACTAAAGGACGATGTTGCTTCGGCGACAAAGCCACGCACCGCTCCTGTCTCGAAGCCTGCCGCGGACACTGCTCGACCTACGAGCCACGAAGCGGAAAGCGTTTCGCTCATCGATCGAAAGAAAGCGAGCAAAAAGACCGAAGACGGCGAGTTAAGACCGAAGCGTACCGTTTTACCACCAATTTCACGCATCCGGGCCTCGCTGGAAACACCGCCGACTGCCCCAACACCAACTCCGCCGGCAAACGCTGCATCCCCAGAACCGCCCGCGATTGAAGAGCCCTCTGTCGCCGACGCAAAAACTGCGCCCGATGCAACCGCGCAGCCGCCGGCTCAGGACGAAACTGCGGCGCAGAAAGTCATCCTTATCAAGCCACCAATTGTCGTTAAGCAACTAGCGACCGAGTTGGGGTTAAAGCCGCATCAACTCATCGCGGAGCTAATGACGTACAACATCTTTGCGAACATCAACCAGACGATCGAGCCCGATATCGCCTCAAAAATCGCGGAGAGCCACGGGTTCGTGCTGGAAAAGGAGCGCCGTGAGAAAGGAGCCGGTGTTCACAAAGTCGAACAAGTGGTTGTCGCGCCTCCGCCACCTGTCATTGAAAAGAAAGAAGAACTCAAACCGCGGGCACCCATTATCACGTTCATGGGTCACGTTGACCACGGCAAGACAACGTTGATGGACGCCATTCGGAAAACCCGTGTCGCCGCGGGCGAGGCTGGCGGAATAACCCAGCACATCGGCGCTTATAGCGTCAGTCACAACGGGGCGACGCTGACGTTTATCGACACACCGGGGCATGCCGCCTTCACCGCGATGCGAGCGCGGGGTGCCAATGTCACAGATATCGTTGTGCTCGTAGTCGCGGCCGAGGATGGCGTTATGCCTCAAACGATTGAAGCGATTAATCACGCGAAGGCCGCGCAACACGTGAAGATCATGGTCGCGATCAACAAGATCGATCTTCCTTCGGCAAACGTCGACAGAGTAAAGAAACAACTCCAGGAGCAGGGCCTTAGTCCGGAAGACTGGGGAGGCGAAACGATTGTTTGTCCCGTCTCGGCAACGAAAGGCACCGGGATTGATCACCTGCTTGAGATGATCGCGTTGCAGGCAGAAGTAATGGAACTTAAGGCGTCGCCAACGGCCACTCCTCGAGGGACGGTGATCGAAGCACAAGTCGAAGCTGGGCGCGGCCCTACTGCCACTGTTATTGTACAAATGGGAACGCTTAGAATTGGCGACCCATTCATCTGTGGTGATTATAGCGGCAAAGTAAAATCGCTCTTGGACGACCGCGGCAAGCCAGTCAAGGAAGCTGCTCCCTCGATGCCGGTAAAGGTGCTCGGTTTTACCGGCCTACCCAACGCGGGCGATGAACTGCTCGTGATGGATTCCGAACGTTCGGCAAAGACTTTGAGCGAGGAGCGATTGCTCGCGAAACGCACCGACAAACTGACCGTTCCAAAACGGGCGACTCTTGAAAGCCTGCTTGAAGCCACCGGCGGTAAGAAAGTTCTGCGCATCGTGCTAAAGTGCGACGCACAAGGCTCGCTGGAAGCGCTGGTTGGAGCCTTGAAACAGATCGAAAGCAAAAAAGTCGATCTTGAACTTATTCACTCCGCGGTGGGCCCGATCTCGGAGTCGGATATTCTTCTGGCAAGCGCTTCGAACGCAGTCGTTGTCGGTTTCAACGTGAAGGTGGAGAACATGGCCGTTTCCGCCGCAAAGAGCGAAGGGGTTCAGGTCAAGCTTTACAGTATCATCTATGAGCTGCTCGATCAGATCAAAGAAGCGATGGCCGGTTTGCTGGAGCCCGAGCATCGAGAAACGGTCATCGGACACGCCGAAGTGAAGCAAGTCTTCCAGCTTAGCAAAGGCATTGTCGCCGGCTGTCTCGTGACGGATGGACGAATAGCTCGCGCGGCGCGGGCCCGCGTCCTCCGTAGACGACAACCTGTTTATGACGGTGGGCTTTCAACATTGCGCCGTTTCCAGGATGACGTGAAAGAAGTGCGGTCCGGACTGGAATGTGGAATCAAGCTTGGTGATTTCAGCGAATATCAAGTGGGCGATGTAATCGAGTGCTACCAGCTTGAAGCAATCGCGCAAAAATTGTAGGGCGTTTCTGGGAAACGCCGGCGTTTGGCACAAACGCCCTACAAAAACCCAATCAACAAACAATGAAACACCGAATGCTACGCGTTAACGAAGTTGTGAAGCGAGAACTGAGCGGGATCATTGCGCGAGAGATAAACTTCGAAGGCGCTCTGGTCAGCATCAATCACGTCGATGTAGCGTCAGACCTGAAGAACGCGCATGTGTTTGTGAGTGTTCTGGGAACAGAGGCCGGCGAAAGCGTGATAAGCAAGCTCACGTCTCATCGTCCGGCGTTACAGGCGGAACTTGCTCGGCACGTCACGATGAAATACACGCCACACCTGATTTTTCATCTCGATAACTCGATCGAACGCGGGGCGCGGGTCATAGAGATCATGCAGGAGATGGAAGCGTCTCAAGGCGAAAAGGAGTGAGTCTCTCCACGTTCGAAGAAATTGGTCAGATATTGCGCGCCCATCAGCGCTTCGCCATCCTGGGGCACGTTCGTCCTGACGGCGACGCGTTGGGCAGCCAGCTTGCGCTGGCGCTTTCTCTTCAAGCACTTGGAAAAGAAGTGCGCGTATGGAACGAAGACGGGATGCTGGAGAAGTATTCGTTCCTTCCCCGGGCCGAGTTGCTCACCACCCCCCCTTCCACTCCCGAGGATTTCGATGTTGCGATCGCACTCGACACGGCAATTCAAAATCGGCTTGGCACTGCTCTGGCGGCGGTTCGATCAGCGAAAATCTGGATTAACATTGATCACCACCTGAGCAATCCAGGTTATGGCAATGTGGTGTGCATCGACACATCTGCCCCCGCTACGGCCGAAATCATTTTTCATCTGATCAAAAACCAGGGCCTGCCGTTTAATCGAGACATCGCCGAAAATCTTTATGCCGCGATTTCCACCGATACCGGTTCGTTTCAATATCCAAAAACCAGCGCACACACTTTTGAAATTGCGGCTGAACTGATTCGCACAGGTCTCGATGTCGGACGTCTGAGCCAGCAACTTTATGAGAATTATCCGCGGCGGCGTCTGGAACTTTTGCGAGAATTGCTGCGCAACATGCGTTTCCAGCAGGAAGGTCACGTCGCAAGTTTTAGTCTTACCCTGAAAGCTGCCGCTGAATTGGACGTGCTTCCCGAGGATAACGAGGGTCTGATCGATCATCTCCGCGCTGTACGCGGCATAATCGTTGCTGTTTTCTTTGAAGAACTGTCCGATGGCAAAGTGCGTGTGAGCATGCGTTCCAAAACCGATGCCGTCGATGTCTGCGCCATTTGCCAGAAATTCGGTGGCGGAGGCCACACACTCGCCGCCGGCGCGCGCGTGCGCGGAACGCTAAGCGAGGTCGAGGAGCGCGTGCTGAAGGAAGTGTGTGATAGGGTGGCAGCTTATCGACCACCGTCATCCTGAGCGAAGCGCAGCGGAGTCGAAGTATCCCGCGGAACGACGTTTGTAGTTTCGCCACGGGATTCCTCGACTTCGCTCGGAATGACGAGAACTTGTGACCATGTCTCTTTCCGTAACGGCTGACGGCGTCTTGCTCGTGGACAAGGCCGAAGGGATGACTTCGCACGACGTCGTTGCTCTGGTCCGCCGAAAGCTCCAGGTCAGGAAAGTCGGCCATTGCGGGACACTTGATCCCATCGCTACCGGTTTGCTTTTAATCACTGTAGGACGAGGCACAAAGGTCCAGGATTTGCTCATGAGCGAAGACAAGGAATACGCCGGAACGTTCGTGCTCGGAGTAACGACTGATACGCAGGATCGGCAGGGAGAAGTAATTCAGCAACGATCGGTCCCCGCGTTAGACGAAAACCAAATTCGTGCTGCATTTGAAAAATTTCGGGGCGATTTTTATCAAATGCCGCCGATGGTTTCTGCCAAAAAGCATGGCGGCGTGCCGTTGTACAAGCTCGCGCGTCAGGGAAAAGTGGTCGAACGGGAGCCGCGCCTTGTGCATGTCTATCGCTACACGATCGACCGAATTGCGCTGCCCGAGATCGATTTCAGCGTCCTATGCAGCAAAGGGTTTTATGTTCGAACTTATGCTCATGATATCGGTGAAACCCTGGGCTGTGGTGCGCACCTAAAGTCGCTGCGACGCACCAAATCCGGGCGCTTCGATGTTGCTAACGCCATCAGCGTCGCTCAAATCAAAGATGCGCCCCGCGAGCAAATTTTGAGCAGACTCCTGAGCCTCCCCGACGTATCGCGCATGCGAGGAGCTTAAGGGAAATGACGAATGACGAATTAATGACGAAGCGCGAATGTCGAAAACACGCTCGTCGCCGTCTCCATCATTCGTCATTCGGATTTCATTCGTCATTCGTCATTCGTCATTCGTCATTCTTGTGATGCAGGTCTTACGCTCGATCCCAGAACTCTCGCGGTTACCAGGCCCCCTCTTTCTCGCAATCGGGGTCTTCGATGGTGTGCATCGTGGCCATCAAGCGGTCATTTCCACTTCTGCCCAACACGCCCGATCAGCAAATGGCACTCCGGTCGTCGTTACTTTCGACCCTCATCCCATGAAAGTGCTTCGCCCCAAGGAGGCTCCCCATCTGCTGACAGCTACGCAGCACAAGATCAGATTGATCCGCGGCCTTGAGGTTCAGCATCTACTCATCATCAAATTCGACAAGGCATTCGCCGCAACGCCGCCGGAAAACTTTGTGCAACAACTCGCGACGCATTCGAAACCGCTGCGTGAGATTTGCGTCGGTCATGAATGGTCGTTCGGAAAGGGCCGTCGCGGAAATCTTGCTTTGTTAAAAAAGCTGGGTGGGCAATTCGACTTCGATGTTGTCGGAATCCCTGCTGTCACGCTCGAAAACGGTGAGCTGGTGAGCAGCACAGCGATCCGTTACGCTGTTGAAGCAGGTGACCTCGCGAAGGCCGCCGAGATGCTGGGTCGCGAGTACACGATCCTTGGCACGGTTGTGCGCGGTCAACACCTCGGAAAAAAGATCGGGTTCCCGACGGCGAATCTAAGCGCCCACAGCGAACAATTTCCTCCAAATGGGGTCTATTTCGCGCAGGCCACGCTGAACGGAATCATCCATCCTGGCGTGGTAAATCTCGGCTACCGCCCAACAGTGAGCAGCGACAAAGCCGAGCGCGTGCTCGAAATCTATCTGCTCGACTTTGACCAAGACATTTACGGCAAGGACATCGAAGTGCGCTTTGTCCGGTATCTCAGGCCGGAACAGAAATTCGAAAATCTCGATGCATTGGTCAGGCAGATCGAGCTCGATGTGCAGCAGGCCCGCAAACTCTGCACGGGGTAGACGGGACCGGGCGCATTCTCCTTCCGGAAAAAGCTAGGATTGCAAGGCTTGGCCTCTGGATATCGCGGCCATAGCGCCTGCAGCCGCCACGACAAGACCACTTGCGAGAGCAAGCATAAAGACCCACAACGCTGGCAAGGCCGCCAGACGTTCAAGAGCGATACTAACAAAGCGACCACCACCGGAAACGACATAGGCAAGCACGCTCGCGAGCAACGTCATTCCCAGAAGAATGGCAGCCCGCAACAGATCGTGACCGCGCCGGGGCGGCGGTAACTGTTGCAACACCCGGGCAGTAAATCCCTCGTCGTCGATATAAGGCGCCGCTTCGCGCAATTCTCGATCAAGCCAATCTTCCTGGTTCACTTGCTTCATATCTAATTAGTTTGGGCGCCAGTCGGCAAGCATTCGTTTCAATTTCTCGCGTCCCCGAAGAACATTCGTTTTCACCGTGCCGAGAGGGATGTCGAGAACACGGGAAGCCTCGTCATGAGAAAGGCCATTCTGGCAACAAAGTAAAACCGCAGAACGTTCGTTCAAGGGAAGTAAACTCAAGGCGCGCATAAGATCATGTCTTAAACCAGGATTGGCCACCTGAGGATCGTGTTGCGTTTGAAGGTGGTCCTCGTCGATTCCCACAAGTTCCTTCCGGCGGCGTGCATCTTCTCGAAAACAGTTGTAGGCGATCCGGTAAAGCCACGTGGAAAAGCGCGCTTCCCCGCGAAAACTGCGGATGTTTTTATAGGCGCGCAGGAATGTTTGCTGTGCCAGATCATCCGCCAGAGCGACATCCGTTCGAGTAAGTTGACGCAGCAAACCGCGCACAGCGGATTGATGCCGCCGGACAAGCTCACCGAACGCGTGCTGGTCGTCATCGACAAGAACTCGTGCGACCAAGTCTGCATCAGTCAGCTCCACGGCCGCAGGTTACGGTACACGCGGCGGATTGTCCTTCTTTGCATCCAGCTTCCATACAAGCAAATAGCCCACTCCAATCAGAAACGGAATAAGCCCTAGGGTCCACCCACCACCCTCCCACTCACTTGCCGCACCGATGAACGCCATCACACCAATGCCAATCATTGTCAGGACGACACCTCGGCGCAGATCAGAACGCTGCCTTTGGGCGGGTGGAGGATTCAGCAAGGCCTCGGGCACAGGCTGGCCTTTTTCGACCATCATTCGCACCGTTCTATGGAGAGCGCGCGACCTGGAGAAACTGAAATAAAGAATTAGCCCGACGATTAGGACCGGCGCGCCAAAGACCGTCAGCAGTGTGATAGCAACGATCGGAACAACGATGCCTGGAATTTCCTGGGTCGACTTTCCGTAATCGAAGTCGGTGTCGTGATCGCCTTCAATGACGATTCCGTGTTTGCCGCGAAACTTTTTCGCCAGCTTTTGGTGAATTTTGTCGGCGAGACCCGATGGAGAGACGCTGACGGTTGGAGTTACCGATGCCGTCGTTGTTGCAGCTGTCGGGGGGCTCGAAATCGGCGAGGCGGTCGGTGCCTGCGCAAACAAGCTCATCGCCATCGCGAGGGAACAAATGTGGATAATGATGAATTTATTCATAGTGTCTGATTTGACCGTAGGATGCGCTCAGCACCCTGTTTAGATTCAACTATTTCAGGATTCCCGCGACAATAAAAAGTTGCGCCGCACGAGCGGCTGGACATTATTGTCTGCCGCGCAAAATTGCGGGTGTAGCTCAGTGGTAGAGCGTCTCGTTGCCAACGAGAAAGTCGCGAGTTCGACCCTCGTCACCCGCTCCAGCCCCGAATGCTTTCGGGGCTGGAGCGAGTGCGCCGTAGCTTCAGCGCAGGCGGACCGCCCAATCGCGCAAAGCGAAGGCTCGAGCGCACGCCGTAGCCTTTGCGAAAGCGGACAACACGCGAGACGCTTCGAAGCGATGCATCTATGGCGCAAACTGGCTGAGCCAGGCTGGCTTAGTGCACATGAGAACATTTTACAAGCGCGCTCACGCGGGAGACTTGTGATCGTCTCAAGACCGGGACGCAAATGGCTGCGACTCGAAATCGCGTGCACGTCGCGCAATGTTTCACGAAAACTCATCGAAGAATTTGGCGGACGTACTGAGAACTGGCCGCGCGATTGGCTTAGGCGATTTGCGGATCCCGACAGATCGAAACCTCTCAAGATTGGAAAGCGATTGATTGTTGCAGGCCCCATAAATGATTACCAGCGGTGCAGTAGTGTCCGCTGTCCTCAGCGGACTGCTGTTCGCCGCGCCAGAGAGAATGCGCTGAGGACAGCGCACACTACAGCACCAGCTCAGAAGACACCTTGCCACATCATTCCAGCTTCCGCCGCCTGCGGGACCCGAGAACATGCAACGACGGCAATGTCACTTCGCTTCCTCGAACGCCTGACTCGCAAGTGGAAGGACGGTTGGTCGCTTGC